>JBIJCL010000023.1:0-12370 GCA_044344725.1 Steroidobacteraceae bacterium
CCGGCAGACCAGGGATCGGCCCTTTCGGACCGGAGAGCACTTCCTCGATGTAGTCGGGCGCGCCCGCCTTGCGCAGCGCCTCGACCACGCGATGCACCTCGGCGTCAGCCACATAGGCACCGTGAACGCGATTCGGCATCGACGTGCCGGGCGGCAGATAAAGCATGTCGCCGTGACCCAGCAGAGACTCGGCTCCGCCTTGATCGAGGATGGTGCGCGAATCGACCTTGGCGGACACCTGAAACGCGATGCGCGTCGGAATGTTGGCCTTGATGAGGCCCGTGATGACGTCGACGGACGGACGCTGGGTCGCGAGGATGAGGTGGATGCCCGATGCGCGCGCCTTCTGCGCCAATCGAGCGATGAGCTCTTCGACTTTCTTGCCGACGATCATCATGAGATCGGCCAGCTCGTCGATGATGACCACGACGAACGGCAGCGGCTCGAGATCCGGAATCTTTGACTGATCGAGGGTCGGATCGTTGGCCGCCCGGGCCATCATGACCGGATCCTTGATGGGTTTCTTGGCCTCGTTGGCATCACGCACTTTGCGGTTGAAACCCGCGATGTTGCGCACGCCGAGCGCGGCCATCAGTTGATAGCGCCGCTCCATTTCGGCGACACACCAGCGCAGCGCGTTCGCCGCTTCTTTCATGTCCGTCACGACCGGCGCGAGCAGATGCGGAATGCCCTCGTACACCGAGAGCTCCAGCATCTTCGGGTCGATCATGATGAGACGCACCTCCTCGGCAGTGCTCTTGTAGAGCATGGAGAGGACCATCGCATTGATCGCGACCGACTTGCCCGAGCCCGTGGTACCCGCCACGAGCAAGTGGGGCATGCGCTGCAGGTCGGCCACCACCGGCGCACCGCCGATATCTTTGCCGAGCGCGAGCGCGAGCGGCGAGCCGATCTCGTCGTAGGCCTTCGATTTGACGATTTCGCCGAGGGTGACGACCTCGCGCTTTTCGTTCGGTATTTCGAGGCCCATGACCGACTTGCCGGGGATCACCTCGACCACGCGGACGCTGATCGCCGACAGCGCTCGAGCCAAATCCTTGGAGAGTGAGCTGATCTGACTCGCCTTCACACCCGGAGCCGGCCGCATCTCGAAACGCGTGACCACGGGACCGGGCAGCACCGCCACGACCTCGACCTCGACTCCGAAATCTTTGAGCTTGAGCTCGACGAGCCGGGACATCGCCTCGAGCGCCTCGGCTGAATAGGTCGCCTCGCGAGGCGGCGGGTCGTCGAGCAATTGCAGCGGTGGCAGTTCGCCAGCCTTCGCCGTGAAGAGCGGTACCTGCCGCTCCTTGTTCACTCGCTCGCTCTTCTCGGGCTGCGGCGCCGGCGCCTCGATGCGCGGCTTGGGGCGCGCTGCCGCTTTCTTGGTCTCGACCTCGAGGGTTTCTTTGCGCGCCGCCTTGCGCTCTTCACCCTCGGCGACATCGCGCTGCTGAATGCGACGTGCACGGAACCAATCGACGGCGCCCCAGAAACCGGCGCCGAGACGATCGATCACGACGAGCCAGGAGACACCGAAAGCCAAGGAGACGCCCGCCATCGCCACCGCAAGCGCGAGCAGCGTGCCGCCGACGAAGTTGAAGTTACCCTGCATCCATTCGCCGACGAGACTGCCGACGACGCCACCCGCACTCTGTCGAAGGACGCCCGGCGAGAAATGCAGCGTGGCGAGTCCGCAGGTCGCCGCGAGCAGCAGTACGAAACCCCCGAGACGGACAAACGTGTTGAGACGCGACGTCGGTTCGACATTGCCGCGGTCACGGAACATCAGCCAGCACGAGGCACCGAGCATGATCGGGAAGAGATAAGCCGGTCCGCCGAACAGGAAGAAGAGCGTGTCGGCGAGCCAGGCGCCCTGACGACCGATGAGGTTGCCGATCTCGCCCTCAGGACCCTCGCCCGTGAAAGAAAAGCCGGGGTCGGAAGGCTGATAGGTCACGAGCGACGCGAACAGCATCAGCGCGAGAACGCCCGTGAGGATGACGGCCCCCTCACGCAAAGCGCGCTTGACGGTCTCGGTGAAGCGGTCCGACACGCTCGTGTCAGCGGCGTTTTCGGGCAAGGTGTGACCTGCGCAGTGTTCTCTAATGGCTTGATTCTACGGGAATCGCCGTGATCGCGACAGTTGCTCGTCGCGGATTCGACGTGCATCCCGGAACGCTTGCCCCTAACATCTCGCCATGGCTTCCAAACACCGCAAACTCATCATCCTCGGCTCAGGGCCTGCGGGCTACTCGGCCGCCGTTTACGCTGCTCGCGCCAATCGCTCGCCCATGCTGATTTCGGGTCTGCAGGAAGGCGGCCAGCTCATGACCACGACCGAAGTCGACAACTGGCCGGGCGATGCGCACGGTCTGCTAGGACCGGCGCTCATGGAGCGAATGAAGGCGCACGCCGCGCGCTTCGGCACCGAACTCGTAAGCGATCATATTCATACCGCCCTGCTCACCGAGCGACCCTTTCGCTTGATCGGTGACGTCGGCGAATACACCTGCGACGCACTCATCATCGCCACCGGCGCCTCGGCCAAATATCTCGGCCTACCCTCCGAAGATGCATTCAAGGGCAAAGGTGTTTCAGCCTGCGCCACCTGCGACGGATTCTTCTTTCGCGGTCAGCAGGTCGCCGTCGTGGGCGGCGGCAACACGGCTGTCGAAGAGGCGCTCTATCTCTCCAACATCGCCTCGCACGTCACGCTCGTGCATCGACGCGACCGACTGCGTGCCGAGAAGATCATGCAAGATCGTCTTTTCGAGCGCGAAAAAGAAGGCAAGGTCCGAATTCTTTGGAATCACGGTGTCGATAAAGTGCTCGGCGACGATACGGGTGTCACGGGTCTTCGCGTTCGACCGACCGACCGGGACGGCAAGCCGCGAGGCGATGCGTCAGCCCTCGACGTCGGCGTGACCGGCGTCTTCATCGCCATCGGCCACTCGCCGAACACGGAAATCTTCTCAGGTCAGCTCGCGATGCAGGACGGCTATATCAAGGTCCAGAGCGGCACCTCGGGGATGGCGACCGCAACCAGCATCCCGGGCGTATTCGCCGCGGGTGACGTGGCCGATCACGTGTACCGGCAGGCCATCACCTCCGCAGGCTCGGGCTGCATGTCCGCACTCGATGCCGATCGCTGGCTCGAGCGATTCGATCACGGCGGATGACACGATCGGCGCGCGTCGTCGAGCGGGTGGCAGAGCTCTCTGCCCTCGACTGGAATGCGCTCGATCACGAGGGGTCGCCCTTCACGCGGCACGAATTTCTCGCTGCGCTCGAGTCAACCGGCTGCATCGGCCAGAGCACGGGTTGGCGTCCGTGGATCATCGCTCTGCATGACGAACGCGGTCTCGCGGCCGCCGCCCCAACTTGGCTTAAAGACGACTCTTACGGTGAGTTCGTATTCGATTTCGCTTGGGCTCAGGCCTATGCGCGTCACGGTCTGCAGTACTACCCCAAGCTCGTCGTCGCCGCTCCGTTCACCCCGGCGACCGGCCCTCGCCTGCTCGTGCGATCCGATCTCGCCGCCGATCCTGCAAAGCGACTGAGCTGGCGACGCGAGCTGCAGCGAGAGCTGCTCGCAGCCGCCGAACGCGAGTCGCTCTCCTCGGTCCATCTGCTGTTCCCGACCGAGCCAGAGCTCGAGGCGCTCGGGCCCGAATGGCTGCCGCGCATCGATTGCCAATTTCATTGGCACAATCGCGGCTACGAAAATTTCGAGGACTTCCTCGCGACCTTCACGGCCGACAAACGCAAGAAAGCAAAACGGGAACGTCGGCGCGTGGCCGAGTCCGGAATCCGCTTCGAATCGCGACTCGGCAGCGACGCCTCGCTCAATGAAATCCTGATCGCCTGGCAACTGCATCGGACGACGTTTCTGCGTCGCGGTAACGAGCCTTATCTGGGCCCTGAGACCTTCGTGCAGGTCGCCAAGACGATGGGCGACGCCTTGCTCTTCAAGTTTGCGATGCAGGCGGAGGAGATCGTCGCCGTCGCCGTGTTCTTCATCGGCCGAGAGACGCTCTATGGTCGGTATTGGGGATCGGCCGAGGAGTACCACAGCCTGCACTTCGAGACCTGTTATCACCAGGGGATCGAGTTCTGCATCGAGCGCGGGCTCACGCGTTTCGAGCCTGGCACACAAGGTGAACACAAGGTAAGTCGAGGCTTCGTACCGACGCGTACGCACTCGGCACACTTCGTCGCCGAACCCCGCTTTCGCGCCGCCATCGCCGACTATCTCGCGCGCGAGCGCGAGGCCGTCGATCATTACGCCGAAGGCATCGCCGAGCACGTGCCCTACAAGCAGTCGCTCGCCCTGTCATGACGCGCCGACCTCAACGCGGTCTCGTATGGCTCGAACCCGGCGGCGACCCGCAGGCCTTTCCGGACGCAGAGCACGCGCTCGATGAGCCGGCGGGTCTGCTCGCAGCCGGTGGCGACCTGAGTCCCGAACGACTACTTGCGGCCTATCCGCGCGGCATCTTCCCTTGGTACTCACCCGGGCAACCTATTCTTTGGTGGTGTCCCGATCCGCGTGAAGTGCTTTTTCCAGCTGAGTTTCGTCGCAGCCGCAGTCTCGCCAAGCGCGAGCGCAACGCCGGATTCGAAGTGCGCTACGACACGGCGTTCGGCGACGTCATCGACGCCTGTGCCTCACCTCGAAAAATCGACGGAGGGGGTACCTGGATCACCGCCGAAATGCGCGAGGCTTATGTGACCTTGCACACGCAGGGTTACGCGCACAGCGTCGAGACTTGGCGCGAGGATCGATTGGTCGGCGGGTTCTATGGACTGTGGCTCGGCGACGTCTTTTTCGGCGAGTCGATGTTCAGTCGCGAGCCGGATGCCTCCAAGGTGGCACTTTCTGCGCTGGTACGCCGCAGCACCGAACTTTGCCTGCAGCTGATCGACTGCCAAATGCCCTCCCGGCACCTCTCCTCGCTCGGCAGCCGGCCGATCCCCAGAAGCGAATTTCTGGGTTTGATTGCTTCGGCGGGGGCATTTCGGCAGAATCCCCGCTCCTTTTAGCCACGATGCGCAGGACCTGATGTCGAAAGAAGACGCGATTCAGATGGACGGAGAAGTCGTCGACACTCTCCCCAACACTACGTTTCGCGTGAAATTGAGCAATGGTCACATCGTGACGGCTCATATTTCCGGAAAGATGCGCAAGAACTACATCCGCATCCTCACCGGCGACACGGTCACCGTCGAGCTCACACCCTACGATCTGACCAAGGGCCGCATCGTCTACCGCGGCCGCTAGCCGCGGTCGTCAATCGACGAGCGCCGGCTCCTCGTTCGGGATGCACTCGAGATCGAGTCCCGAACCATCCTTCTTCACGCTCGCCTTCACCGTACCGCCACCGACGAGTTTGCCGAACAACAACTCTTCGGCGAGCGGACGCTTGATGTGCTCCTGGATGACTCGCGCCATCGGCCGCGCACCCATCTTCGGGTCGTAGCCGGTTTTGGCGACCCAGCGTCGCGCCTCGTCATCGAGCTGCAGCGACACCCGCTTGCCCTCGAGCTGAGTTTCGATTTCGACGAGCAGTTTCTCGACCACGCGCTCGATGGTGGACTCGTCCAATCCACCGAACTGGATGACGGCATCGAGGCGGTTGCGGAACTCGGGTGAGAACATTTTTTTGATCGCTTCCATGCCGTCGCTCGTGTTGTCGGAGGGCATGAAGCCGATGGACGCACGGGCCATGTCTGCCGCGCCGGCATTGGTCGTCATGACGATGATGACGTGGCGGAAGTCGGCCTTGCGACCGTTGTTGTCCGTCAAAGTACCGTGATCCATGACCTGCAACAGCAGATTGAACACATCGGGATGGGCTTTCTCGATCTCATCGAGCAGCAACACGGCGTGCGGATGCTTCGAGACGGCCTCGGTCAACAGCCCACCCTGATCGAAGCCGACATACCCCGGCGGCGCGCCGATGAGGCGCGAGACGGTGTGACGCTCCATGTACTCCGACATGTCGAAGCGGATGAACTCGATGCCGAGAGCGATGGCAAGCTGCCGCGTGACTTCGGTCTTGCCGACGCCCGTGGGACCTGCGAACAGGAAACTGCCGACGGGCTTACGCGAGTCGCCGAGCCCCGAGCGCGCCATCTTGATGGCCGAGGACAGCGTCTCGACGGCTTTGTCCTGACCGAAAATGACGAGCTTGAGATTGCGCTCGAGATTGCGGAGGACTTCTTTGTCGTTGCTCGAGACGGTCTTCGGCGGAATACGTGCGATGCGTGCCACCACCTCTTCGATGTGATGCACATCGACTTCGGTCTCGCGCTCGGCTTCGGGCTTCAAGCGCAGACGCGCACCCGCCTCGTCGATGACGTCGATGGCCTTGTCGGGCAGATGGCGTTCGTTGATGTGCCGCGCCGAGAGCTCGGCGGCCGCCTTGAGGGCGTCATCGGTGTACTTGACCTTGTGGTGCTCCTCGAATCGACTGCGCAACCCTTTGAGGATCTCGATGGTCTCGGGCACCGTCGGCTCGACCACATCGATTTTTTGGAAGCGACGCGCGAGCGCATGGTCTTTTTCGAAGATGCCGCGGTACTCGGAATACGTCGTGGAGCCGATGCAGCGCAGCTCGCCGTTGGTCAGCACGGGCTTGATGAGGTTCGAGGCATCCATGACGCCGCCCGAAGCCGCACCCGCGCCGATGACCGTGTGGATCTCGTCGATGAAGAGCACGGCACCCGGCTGCTTGCGCAGCTCCGCGAGGACTGCCTTGAGCCGCTTCTCGAAATCGCCGCGATATTTGGTGCCCGCGATCAGCGAGCCCATGTCGAGGGAGTAGATGACGCAGTCGGCGAGCACCTCAGGAACCTGCCCCTCGACGATGCGCCGAGCCAAGCCCTCGGCGATGGCCGTCTTGCCGACGCCCGCTTCACCCACGTAGAGCGGATTGTTCTTGCGTCGGCGGCAAAGAATTTCGATGGTGCGCTCAACTTCCATTTGTCGTCCGATGAGCGGGTCGATACGACCCTCCTCGGCGAGCTTGTTGAGATTAGAGGTGTATTTCTCGAGCGCTCCGCCACCGTCGGCTTCGGTCGCCGTCGGCGCGGCAGCGGGCTCGTCTTTGGACTCACCCCGTTCGTCGGCGATCTTCGACATGCCGTGCGAGATGTAATTGACCACATCGAGTCGCGCGACGTCCTGTCGGCCGAGCAGGAACACGGCGTGACTTTGCTTCTCGCTGAAGATTGCGACCAGCACGTTGGCGACGCCCACTTCTTTTCGGCCACTCGACTGCACATGGAACACGGCGCGTTGCAGCACTCGCTGGAATCCGAGAGTCGGCTGCACCTCGCGCTCGTCGCCGTCGGGCAACCGCGGCGTGCTTTGGTCGATGTGCTCACGAAGTTCGGCCGCCAGTCGAGGGACATCCCCTCCACAGGCCTTCAACACTTCTTTGACCCGCGGCGTATCGAGGATGGCGAGCAACAAATGCTCGACGGTCAAAAATTCGTGCTTGCCTTCGCGCGCGACCTGGAAGGCGCTGTTGAGGCAGGTTTCAAGTTCGTTGGATAACACGATCAGGCACTCCGTTGCGGCTATCGCCTTAGGTCTTACGTCTCTTCGAGCGCGCACATAAGAGGATGCTGGTGATCCCGCGAGTAACGGGTCACGAGCGCCACCTTGGTCTCGGCGATCTCGTGGGTGAACACCCCACAGACGCCTTTGCCGTGCATGTGCACTTCGAGCATCACCTGCGTCGCCTTCGTGCGACCCATGCCGAAGAACCGCTCGAGCACATCGACCACGAACTCCATGGGCGTGTAATCGTCGTTGAGCAGGACAACCTGGAACAACGGCGGTTGCTTGACCTCGGGCGTGGCCTCGGCCACCGAGGTATCCGAAGTCGGGCGACTCTCTTCAGCAGACATGTCACGGTTATAGGGGTGGACCGAAGCGAACTCAAGTGTGGCCCGACAGGCGGCTAGGTATGATTCGGCTCATGCGTCGCTTCCCGCTCGATCCCGCCCACCTCGTCGCTAGTCTCCTGGCGACTGCCATCGGGCTGCAGGTGGCCTGGATGGTCACGGGGGCCTTCGGTGCCCGCGATACGGGCGTCAGCGCGTCCGAGGCCCTGCCGCAGGCCATGAGCCCGTTCGAAATCATCAAGGGCGCGAGGCTGTTCGGCACGGCCGAGTCGGTACCCACCGACGCCTCGACCGCAGCCCCGGTTAGCACGCAGGGTCTCGTATTGGTCGGTGTACTCGCCTCGACCAGCCCGCAGGATGGCCGGGCCATCATCGGCGAGTCTGCCGGGCGGGCACAGGTGTACACGATCGGCGCGATCTTGCCTGGCGGCTCGCGGCTGGCCGAGGTCTACCCCGATCGCGTGATGCTCGATCGCGGCGGGAGTCTCGAAACTCTACTTCTGCCTCGTCAAGGCGGCACCCCGGGGTCACTGGGGCCCGCGGCGATGCCGAATAATGTCGCAGCGCCCTTGATCGGCAGCCCGGCTGGCGACGACTTGGCGAACGCCATCCGTTGGCAAGCGGTGATGCGATCCGACAGGCCGTCGGGCATTCGGGTGTACCCCGGTAGTGACGCGCAGCGATTCACGAGTCTCGGCCTGCAGGCTGGCGACCTGATCCTCGCGATCAACGATGCACCGCTCGCCGATCAGGCCAACGGGGAGCAATTTCTGAGAACACTGGCCGGCGCTCCGCAAGCGCGTCTCACCGTCGAGCGAAATGGCCGAACCGAGACTTTGACGGTCGATCTGACCGCCCTCGAGAAACCGATGGGGATCACCCCGAATGCCTCAAACCGATAACGCGCCGAGCTCACCCTCGACCAGGTCATTCATGTTGCCGAAACGCCGATCCGATATATTTGCCCTCGTGACTTCAAAGACACCGCTCCATGTCCTTTGGCGCAGCAGGGCTCCGGGTTTCGCGCTGGCGCTGCTCTCCGTGCTGATTTCGGGCTCGACTCTCGCTCAAAACAGCGGAACGGCGCGAATCACACCGAATTTCAAGGATGCGGACATCACCCAGGTGATCGAGGCCGTCGCCGCAGCGACCCAGCTCAGCATCATCATCGATCCACGGGTGCGCGCTCAGGTCACCATGCTCTCCTCGACCCCCATGGCGCCTGATGAATTTTACGAGGCCTTCCTCGCACTGCTTCAGGTACATGGGTTCGTGGCGGTTCCATCCGGGAATGTCGTGAAAATCATCCCCGATGCCAACTCGCGCACGATGCCGTCCAACGACCTGCCCGATCGGGTCAGCGAAACCTCGGATGAACTCGTCACGCAGGTGGTCGCTGTCAGTAACGTCAGTGCCGCTCAGCTCGTGGCGATACTGAGACCGCTGATGCCGCAGAACGCCCATCTCGCAGCCTACCCCGCCTCGAATACTTTGATCCTCGCGGATCGAGCGAGCAACGTGAACCGCATGCTGCGGATCATCAAGCGGATCGATCAGGACAGCAGCGCGGATGTCGAAGTCGTGCCCATGCAAAATGCCTCGGCAGCCGAGGTCGTGCGCACCATGACTGCCCTGAATCCGAGCCAGACGCAGGCAGAGTCCGGGATGGCGCCGCTGCGCGTCGTCTCCGACGAGCGATCGAACAGCATCCTTCTGGCGGGCGACAAAACCCAACGCTTGCGGGCCCGAACCCTGATCGCCTATCTCGATACGCCGTTGGCGAGCGGTGGCGATACCCGGGTGCGTTACCTGAGGTACGCCGACGCCGAGAAGATTGCCACCAAATTAAAGGAACAGCTCTCGGCGACCGGCGGTACCGGGACAACCGGCGGGAGCGGTACCAATTCCATCGGCGGCGGTACCACCATTTGGGCTGAACCCGAGACGAATGCACTGGTGGTCACGGCTCCGGCCAAGACCATGGCCTCCATCATGTCGGTCATCGACCGACTCGACATCCGACGAGCGCAGGTCATCGTCGAAGCGATCATCGTCGAGATCTCCGCCGACAAGTCGGCCGAGCTCGGCGTCAACTGGCTCGTCGACGGCACCAACTCGGCACCGGCGGCGGGAGGATTTGTCGAACCGATCGGCGGCGTGAGCATTGGCGATATCGCCCGAGCGGCTCGCGATCCGTCGACGATCACTAGCATTCCGCGAGGCACGACGATCGGAGTGGGTCGCCTGGGAACCAGCGGGATCGACTTCGCCGCGATCATTCGCGCCTTGCGGGGTGACTCGACCACCAACATCATCGCGACCCCCTCCATCGTCACGATGGACAACCAGGAAGCCGAAATCAAAGTCGCCCAGGAAGTACCGTTCGTCACGGGTCAGTTCACCAATTCGGCTGGCAACAGCGGAAATTCTTTGAACCCGTTCCAGACCATTCAGCGACAAGAGGTCGGCACGATTTTGAAAATCACCCCTCAAATCAACGAGGGTAATGCCGTGATGCTGAAAATCGAGCAGGAAAGCTCGAGTATCGCGGCCAGCAGCAGCGGCGCCGTCGACCTGGTGACGAACAAGCGCACCATCAGCACGAGCGTGCTCATCGAGGATGGTGGGACCGTCGTGCTCGGGGGTCTCATCCAAGACTCACAGACCGGTGGTGAACAACGGGTGCCCTATCTCGGTCGCATTCCTATCCTCGGCGAAGCGTTCCGAACTCGCAGCGCCAAGAAGACCAAAACCAATCTCATGGTTTTCATTCAACCCAGAATCCTTCGCGATGGCGTGGACACGGCCGTCGAGACGAACAGAAAGTACAATTTCATTCGTGATCAACAACTCGGTTTGACACCACAACTCGAGGTGTTGCCCATGCTTCCGGGCGAGGGTCGCGCGATCCTGCCGGAAATACCTTCGGTTCCGGGCGCTCAAAGTCCGAAGAAGACCCCCGAACCCCCGAGTTCGCCGGTCCAGGCGACGCCGACGACGGTGACGACGACAGTTCCGATGGCTCCGACGACAGCGCCAACGACAGCGCCAACGACAGCGCCGACAACAGTTCCGACGGCTCCGACCACGACGGCGACGGAGTCGCCCAAATGAACGCGCAGTCGGGCGCGATTGCTGCCCCGACTCCCACGCTGCCTCTCGCCTTCTGCCGCCGACACGGCGTGCTGCTGCGCACTCTCGAAGGCGGCGAGCTTCAACTCGCCCTGCATCCCGACGCGACCCCCTTGGCCATCGCCGAAGCACGACGGCACGTCGGTCGGGCGTTTGCGCTCGAACGCGTGGCCGCCGAGCGTTTCGAGGAACTGCTGCGTGAGGCCTATGAAGCCGGCAGCGATGCCCAAGCCGCGGCGGGCGGACTCGAAGACACCACCGACCTGAGTTTTCTGGCGCAGGACCTGCCCGAACAGGCGGACCTGCTCGAGAGTGAGGACGATGCGCCGATCATCCGACTGATCAACGCGCTGCTCACCCAGGCGGTCAAAGATAACGCCTCGGACATCCACATCGAGCCCTTCGAAAACCGATTGGTCGTACGCCTGCGAGTCGATGGCGTCTTGCGCGAAGTGTTGCAGACCCGACGCGCCGTCGCGGGTGCCGTCGTCTCGCGAATCAAGGTGATGTCCAAGCTCGACATCGCTGAAAAAAGGCTTCCGCAAGATGGGCGCATCAGCCTGCGGGTCGGCGGTCGCGCCGTCGATGTACGCGTGTCTACGATACCGTCCGGTCACGGCGAGCGAGTCGTGCTGCGTCTGCTCGACAAACAGGCGGGTCGACTCGATCTCGGCGAGCTCGGAATGGAGCCCCCGATCGAGGCCCTGCTCGACCGTCTCATTCACAAACCGAACGGGATCTTGCTCGTTACGGGACCCACAGGCTCCGGTAAAACGACCACGCTCTACGCGGGGCTCTCGCGTCTGAACGACGCGACGCGCAACATCATGACGGTCGAGGACCCGATCGAGTACTACCTCGACGGCATCGGCCAGACCCAAGTAAATACCAAGGTCGACATGAGTTTCGCGCGCGGACTGCGGGCGATCCTGCGGCAAGACCCGGACATCGTCATGGTTGGTGAAATCCGCGATCTCGAAACGGCGCAGATCGCCGTGCAGGCCTCACTCACGGGACACCTCGTGCTCTCGACGCTGCATACCAACACCGCCGTGGGCGCCGTCACGCGACTGCGCGACATGGGGATCGAGCCGTTCCTGCTTGCCTCGAGTTTGATCGGCATCGTGGCCCAGCGACTCGTTCGCACACTCAATCCCGCATCGCGCGAACCCTTCTTGGCAGGCGAACTCGAACGTCGACAGCTTGGGCTGCCGATGGGCGCGCCCTCACCGACCTTGTATCGACCCTCCTCGAGCGGTCCGGGTTATCGCGGGCGCACGGGTATCTACGAGCTCGTGCAGGTCGATGACGATATGCG
>JBIJCL010000263.1:0-3295 GCA_044344725.1 Steroidobacteraceae bacterium
GACGAGATTGACCACGGCGGCGAGCGATCGGGCGAGACGATCGGTGTACCGGCTGAGTGCGGCGACTGCCAACGGCTCTCCACGTCGAGACGCCGCGACGATCTCCTCGCCTGTTGCCGGTACTCCGGCGGCTTCAAAGTAATCACGTCGCAGACCGGAGCCGGAAATCCACGTTTCCTGACACCCGAGCTGGCCACACCAGCAACGAGGTGCGTGTCTCACCTCTTCCGCCGACGGCCAAGGCAAGGGGTTGTGCCCCCACTCGCCGGCAATGCCGTTGGCGCCGTAGATCAATTTCCCATCGACGACGAGACCTCCACCGCAACCCGTGCCGAGGATTGCGGCGAAAACGATCGGCGCGCCGGCTGCCGCACCATCGACTGCTTCGGAGAGCGCCAAGCAATTGGCGTCATTACCGAGACGGACCCGCTTTCCAAGCGAGCGCTCGAGATCTTGCGCAAATGGTTTGCCATTCAAATAAATCGTGTTGGAGTTTCTCAGAAGTCCGGTTTTCGGGGAGATGGATCCGGGCGCACCCACGCCGATACGATCGACGACGACCGTTTCAGTCTCGATGGCCTGCACGAGGTCGCCCACCGCAGCGAGCGCCGACGAGTAATCGCCAGGCGTCGGCAGGCGCTTACGAATAATCGGTGTGCCTGCGGCATCGAGTGCGGCCGCTTCGATCTTGGTGCCTCCGAAATCGACACCCACCATGATTGACGCCGTGTTCATGGTGCTATTACAACCGCATCCAGCGAGCTCGCGCAAAAAAACGGCGACGCTTTCGCGTCGCCGCCTTTTTCCGGCGTTACCGAACTGGAGAGATCAGAGCCGGTCGAGGGTCATCACTTTGTCCCAAGCCTTGACGAAGTCTTTGACGAACTTCTCTTTGCCGTCGTTGGCGGCATAGACCTCGGCTACCGCGCGCAGCTCGGAGTTCGAGCCGAACACGAGATCGACCGGAGTCGCCGTCCATTTGGTCTTGCCCGAGTCACGATCGAAGCCCTCATAGACGCCTTCGGTCGAAGACTTCCGCCACGCGGTCTGCATGTCGAGCAGGTTCACGAAGAAGTCGTTGGAAAGCGTGCCGGGGCGCGCCGTCAGGACACCGTGAGTCGACTTGCCATGGTTGGCGCCGAGCGCGCGCATGCCGCCAATCAGCGCCGTCATCTCCGGCACCGTCAGGGTCAGCAGGTTTGCGCGATCGACCAAGGCTTCTGCCGGCGACAGATAGCTCGCTGACGTGTAGAAGTTGCGGAAGCCATCAGCCGTCGGCTCGAGCGGACGGAACGATGCCACGTCGGTCTGCGCCTGCGAGGCGTCCATGCGGCCCGGAACGAAGGGCACCGAAACCTCGACGCCCGCGTTCTTCGCGGCCTGCTCCACAGCGACCACGCCGCCCAGAACGATCAGATCGGCCGTCGAGATCCTCTTGCCGCCCTTCTGAGCGCGGTTGAACTCCTGCTGAATACCCTCGAGCTGCTTGAGCACCTTCGAGAGCTCAGCCGGGTCGTTCACCGCCCAGGTGTTCTGCGGATCGAGACGAACTCGGGCACCGTTGGCACCGCCACGCATGTCCGTTCCGCGGAACGTCGAGGCAGAGGCCCAAGCCGTGCGAACGAGCTCAGCGGTGCTGAGACCCGAGGCTGCGATCCGCGACTTCAGCTGAGCAATGTCGTTGGCATCGACCAGCGGATGATTGACCGCCGGAATCGGATCCTGCCAAACGAGCACTTCAGACGGAGCCTGCGAGCCCAAGTAACGGGTACGAGGACCGAGATCACGATGCGTCAGCTTGAACCAGGCACGCGCGAAGGCATCGGCGTACTGATCCGGGTTCTTGCGGAATCGCTCAGAGATCTTTCGATACTCCGGATCGAACTTCAAAGAAAGATCGGTCGTGAACATGATCGGCGGATGACGCTTGGTCGGATCGTGAGCATCCGGAACGAGATTCCAGGCGCCCTTGTCCGTCGGCACCCACTGAATGGCACCACCGGGGCTGCGGGTCTGCTCCCACTCGAAGGTGAAGAGGTTGTCGAGGTACTGCGTGGTCCACGCGATCGGATTGGCCGACCAAGCACCTTCGAGGCCGCTCGTCACCGTGTCGGCGCCCTTACCGGTACCGCACTTGTTCTTCCAACCAAAACCCTGCGCCGTCACATCGTTAGCGGCGGGCTCCGCGCCCACACACTTCGACGGATCATGAGCACCGTGTGCCTTACCAAAGGTATGGCCACCCGCGATCAAGGCAACCGTCTCCTCGTCGTTCATCGCCATTCGGCCGAAGGTTTCGCGGATGTCGCGCGCCGCGGCGAGCGGATCCGGCTTGCCGTTCGGACCTTCCGGGTTCACATAGATGAGACCCATCTGTACCGCCGCGAGCGGGTTCTGCAACTTACGATCACCGCTGTGACGCTCGTCTGCGAGGAACTTACCCTCAGGGCCCCAATAGGTGAGGTCGGCTTCCCAATCGTCCGCGCGACCGCCGGCGAATCCGAAGGTCTTGAACCCCATCGACTCGAGCGCGACGTTTCCGGTGAGAACCATGAGGTCCGCCCACGAGAGCGAACGACCATACTTTTGTTTGATCGGCCACAGCAGACGACGCGCCTTGTCGAGGTTCACGTTGTCGGGCCAGCTGTTGAGCGGGTTGAAGCGGATCTGACCGCCATCCGAGCCGCCACGACCGTCACCCAAACGATAGGTACCCGCGCTGTGCCACGCCATGCGGATGAAGAACGGACCGTAGTGACCGTAGTCGGCAGGCCACCAAGGCTGCGACTTGGTCATCAACGCCTCGATGTCTTTTTTGACGGCGTTGAGATCGAGCTTCTTGAACTCTTCCGCGTAGTTGAAGTTCTCGCCCATCGGGTTCGAAGCTTCGCCGTGCTGACGCAGCGGACGAAGATCGAGCTTCTCGGGCCACCAGAACTTGTTGGCCGTCGCGCTGCCGGCCATCTCAGCTGGTGCCGCGTGCACTGACGCTGCAGCCACCAGTGCCGCTGTAGCGATCATGGAAACAAATGAATGACGCATAACGACCCTCCTCGGGTTTTTCGATGGAACCGAGAATGCGCGCCGAGCCGCAAAGGGTTAAATCGATTTTGTCGATCCTAGTGATCGACGGCTTCTATCGCCGTGCGGCACCGCGCTTGCGGGAGGCCAGGAGCCGAAGGATGGCGGATCGACCCGGGGCTGAGGCTTGGGCGCCACGTCGAGTCACCGACCGCGCAGCGGCGGCATTCGCAAATTGCACGGCATGACGTAGCGCCAGACCCTCGGCCAGTGC
>JBIJCL010000024.1:0-12282 GCA_044344725.1 Steroidobacteraceae bacterium
GATCAAGGAATGGCCGGACACCGCCCGCGTGATGCTGCCGCACCTTGGTCGCGCGGCGGATCGCGACGGACGCGAAGGCCCGCGCGCCGGCGAGATTTTCCGACAACCAGAGCTCGCTGCGACACTGCGGAAATTGGTGGACGCCGAACGACGTGCGCTCGCACGTGGCGCGACGCGCAAGCAAGCAATCATGGCGGCCTACGAGCGTTTTTATCGTGGAGATATCGCCGCTGAACTCGCCTCGTCCATTCAGGCGCAGGGCGGGCTCATCACCCGCGAAGATCTGGCCAATTGGCAGGTCAAGATCGAAGAACCACGGCAGGTGAACTATCGAGGAATCGACGTTTACAAGCTCGATGTCTGGACGCAGGGCCCGATGATGCTGCAAGCCCTCAACATCCTCGAAAACTTCGACCTGAAGGCCATGGGCTACAACTCGGGGCGATACCTGCACACGCTCTATCAGTCCATGAATCTCGCCTTCGCCGATCGAGATTTTTATTACGGAGACCCTGCGTTTCCGCCGGCGGAGCCCGTGCGAGGCTTGCTCTCCAAAGATTATGCGAAACAGCGTGCCGCACTCATCGGCGAGCGGAACGATCCGACGATCGGCCCTGGGGATCCCTATCCTTTCGAGGGGGGAACCAATCCGTATTCAGATCTGCTTCGACAAAAAAATACGCTGCCGAGCGCACCGGCGGCGCCACGCGATCGACCGTTTTCGCCTGCGGGGGTCGCTCCGACCGCCGACCGTCGCTACCCGCTCGATGATCCCGAGGGTCCGTTCTGGCGCGGCACCACCACTGTGGTGGCTGCCGATGCCGAAGGATGGCTCGTGTCGGTGACGCCGAGCGGCGGCTGGATCCCTGCCGTCATCGCGGGAAAAACAGGTATCGGTCTCTCGCAGCGTATGCAGTCGTTCGTGCTCGATGAGCGTGAGAATCCGTTCAACGTCGTCGCACCGGGCAAGCGTCCTCGCGTGACGCTGACGCCGAGTCTCGCCATCAAGGACGGCAAACCCTGGCTCGCCTTCGCCGTGCAGGGCGGCGACAGTCAGGATCAAAACCTGCTGCAGTTTTTCTTGAACATGGTGGAATTCGGCATGCTGCCGCAGCAGGCGACCGAGGCTGCAAACATGAACAGCTTCCAGTTGCGCGATTCGTTCGGCAACCACGAGACGAGCCCGGGCCGCATGCTGCTCGACGACGAGACCCCGCGCTGGGTGAGAAGCGAGCTGATCGAGCGAGGCTATCGGCTTGAGTTCCAGCCGCGCACCGCCGGCCCCATCAACGCCATCATGATCGACCACAAGAACGGCACGCTCTGGGGCGGCTCGGGCAACCATGGCGAGGACTACGGCATCGCCTGGTAGCGACACCTTCGCACGCCGCGAAAAACCCTCAACAGTTGGGTGAGGCCCCGGAGCCCCGACCCCCGCGCAATTCGTACTCCTGCGTTCCGCGGTGATAAATATGATCGGTGTCGAGCGCGGCGGTCTTGGCGTATTGGAACCCGGGCGCCAAGGCTTCGTAGATCGGCTCGAATCCGCGTTGTTCCGTCATATGGAACAACTCACGGAAGGACTCGATCACGAAGTACGTCGCCTGCAAATCCGAGATGGTGTAGTCGGTACGCATCACGCGATCGACATTAAGGTGGATCCGATTCGGCGCACGACTCTCAACGGCGAATACGGTCTCGGTCGGGCCCGACAAAATACCCGCGCCGTAAATCCGCAGCTGGCCCTCTTCGAGAATCAGACCGAATTCCACCGTATACCAATAGAGCGCTGACAGTGCTTTGAGGCGGTTGTATTTGAGCGCTTTCCACCCGGCCCGACCGTAGGCCTCCATGTAGCTTGCGAATACCGGGTCGGTGAGCAGAGGTACATGACCGAAGACGTCGTGGAAAACATCGGGCTCCTGGATGTAATCGAACTGCTCTTTCGAGCGGATGAAATTACCCGCCGGGAAACGACGATTCGCCAAGTGATAATAAAAAACGTGGTCGGGTATCAGCATGGGCACAGGCACCACCGACCAGCCGGTCAAGCTTCGAAGCTCCTCGCTGATTTCGTCGAAGTTCGGCACACCACCACGATGAAGGTTCAGGCGATCGAGACCGAACATGAACTCCTTGCAGGCGCGGTTCCGCATCAATTTCATCTGGCGCTCGTAAAGCGCATCCCAGATTTGGTGTTCTTCTGTGGAATACCGGCGCTGCGAGGGCTCGAGCCAGTCCTCGCCGAGGCCGGCAGGGCGTTTGAGCGGCGCGACGTATACCGAGGCGGGCACCTCGGGAATGGCCCGGTAATCTGGCGGAGTCCCCATTCGGATATCCCGTCCCGAAAAATGACGTCCTGTGACGCCGGCCCGACATTTTAGTCGTATTTATCGAGTCTCGGTGTCGCCCAAGGAATGCCTCGCCAAAGCGCCAGTTCCGTACGCTCGAACTCCTTGATTTCTGCATAACATCCGCAGGCTTCGCCCAACAAACCGTCGCGGTTCTCGATGGCGATACTGCCCCGGCTGAGAGACAAGATTTGCTGCTTGCTCCATTCGCCGATCAACTGACTGATGGTCTCGCGGCGCAACAACAGCAAGTCGGAGATTTCTTGCTGGGTCAGGGTGATGGGGCGTCCCTCACCGAACGCATCCGCAGCCTCGAGCAAAATCCGAGCGAGCCTGTGCGAACCGTTATGGGCCCCAAAACAATGGGTATTGAAAAAGGCTTTCTCGGCAACTTGGCTGATCGCCTTGACTTGAAGGGTGCTGAGTTCCGCCTTGGTCGGCATGGCCGACATCATCATCGGCACCGGCAACGCGAACGCGTAACCCGCACCACAAATTTCAGCTTCGTAGCGGATATCGCCGACACTCAAAAGATCGGCGAGTCCGATCAGGAAATTGGCGCCCGAGAATCGGAGGAAAGATTTCGGGCCGTCACCCGAGCGACCCGACAGACGGGCCACACAATTGATGGGGAAGAAAACGCTCCCCTCCCGCGATCCAAGCTTGAGACGATGTCCTCTCTTGAGTTCGACCATCGAGAGGTTGTTTTTCCATCGGTTGCGGAGGGCCGTAGGTAAAGCGGCAAACCATTGGTTTTTCATCAGCAACATGACTGATCCCTGTCGAGGCTGCCCGATCGAAGACAACCCTTCTTTTTATGAATCGCGAGCCCTGTCCCGTATCCGAGTATCAGGGGCGCAGTCCGCCAGAGCGACAGAGCCTTGGTTTTTTGTGTTAAATTTCTAACATAAATATTTTCTCGAATACGCTATCGACGTAGACTGGCGCTCGGAGGTAACCGCATGTTTTTACGAGAGTCTTGGCGAGTCCCCATGTGGACGGGCGCAGCAGCACTTCTGGCTTTGCCGGCCGTCGCCATGCAGTTCAGCAAAGAAATTTCCTGGGGCCTCGAAGATTTCCTGATCGTCGGAATACTGCTGGCCGCCGTGTGCGGCACCATAGAGCTCGCATCGCGAATCTCGACGAACGGGCTCTACCGAGCGGGCGTCGCGCTCGCTGCGGCGGGCGGGTTTACATTGGTGTTCATCAATCTCGCCGTAGGCATCATCGGCGACGAGCAAAATCCCAGAAATCTCGTCTTCTTGGCGATACCGGTGTTGGGTTTCATAGGCGCCTTGATCGCCCGCTTCAAGGCAGCTGCTTTGGTGCGGCTGCTCATCGGGATGGCCGCAGTTCAATTCTTCGCGATGTTCCTGGCGCCCGCAGACATGATGCGCCTGATGATTCCCTTCACGGGCATCTTCGTCGGACTATGGCTCGCTTGCGCCTTGCTGATCCAGCGCTCTACTCGAGCGTAATGTCACTCGTCCATGAATAGGGCTGTACCCTCCGTCAACTCGCGACGGCTATAAACCCGGAACGCGATGAGCGTCTCGGAGTCGGAGATGCCGGGTAGCGAGTGAATCTCCCCGCTCACGATATCGGCGAGATCTTCGTTTCGAGCCGCCCGAACGATGGCGACGAGATCGAAACGACCTGCCACCGAAAACACCTCGCTGACGCCTTTGACTTCGGCGATTTCTTTGGCAAGCGCCGTACTCCGAGACGGCTGCGCCTTGATCATGACCATTGCAGTGACGGACATCGGTACTCTCCCAAAAGTCAGGTTACGGCCATACGGGCGATGGATGCTCCGCCCGATTCGCGCCAGCGGCGAACCTCGTCGCGCAAGATTTCGACGGCATCCCAGATGTCGACATAACGTAAATAGAGCGGCGCAAACCCGAATCGCAACAGGTTCGGTGCACGAAAATCGCCGATCACACCACGCGAGATCAAGCGTTGCATCAGGGTATATCCGTCTTCATGAGCAAACGAGAGGTGACTGCCACGCTGCATCGCCTCGCGAGGCGAGGCAAGAGTGAGCTCGGTGCCAAGCCCCGCCGCCTCGACAAGCTGGATGAAGAGTTCGGATAGCGCGACTGACTTGTCTCGCAGTGCTTTCATCTCGAGCCCCTCGAAGACGCTCAACGCCCCATCGAGCGCCGCAAAGGCGATGACGGGAGGCGTGCCGCAACGATGACGGGTCATCCCTGAAGCCGGTAGATAGTCGTCTTGGAAATCGAAGGGTCGCGCGTGCCCGAGCCATCCCGACAGTACGGGCTCGAGCAGCTCTTGAAGATCACGCCGAACGTACATGAAGGCCGGGGCGCCTGGTCCACCGTTGAGATACTTGTAGCAACAGCCGACCGCGAAGTCGGCCCTGGCGGCAGCAAGGTCGAGCGGAACGGCACCTACAGAATGCGACAGGTCCCAAAGAATCTTCGCACCGGCATCGTGGATATGCCGAGTGATCGAAGGGAGGTCGAACATCTCCGCGGACTGATAGTGGACATGGGTCAGGACGACCAAGAACGTGTTTTGATCGACTGAGTGGACGATGTCGTCTCGGGCGACCTGAACGAGTTCGATATCCGGGACGAGACACGCCAAGCCCTGAAGAATATAGGGGTCGGTCGGAAAGTTACCGCGTTCCGTGACGATCTTTCGTCGGGCACCTCTCGAGCGGGCGGCAGCCGATGCGATCTTGAAGAGATTCACGGAGGTCGAGTCGGCAACGAGTACATCGTCGGCAGGCGCACCGATGAGCGGCGCGATACGGCGACCGAGTGTCGCGGGCAGATCGATCCAACCGTGGAGATTCCAGCTTTTGATGAGATCGCCGCCCCACTGCCTGGTCATTACATCTTGAACTCGATGGGCAGCGGCATGAGTCAAAGCGCCGAGGGAATTGCCGTCGAGATAAATGATGTCGGACGGAAGTTGGAACGCGGAGCGTTTGGACGACAACGGATCTTCGTCATCGAGGCGTTCACAGTCTTTTCGTGAGACGGATCGCATCAATCGAGCTCTCTCAGCACGGCACGGACTGGCGTCGCCTCGACGCCTGCGATGGGTAACGGCAGCGCGATGAGTTCGTAACGCCCTTCATCGAGCCCCTCGAGCACCAAACCCTCGAGGATCGCCATACCCGCCCGATGCGCTGCATGGTGCGAGCGCAGCGCTTTGCAGGTTTCCGGGTCGATCGATGGCGCGTCGGTACCGATCAAACGACATCCGCGGGCAGCTAATGCGTCGATGAGATCGGGGTCGATCGCGGTAAACCCAGAGGGCCATCGGTTCCAATCGGGTGCGCGCAGGGTACGCAACAGCACTCGCTCCACCTTAGGAGGTAGCCGATCGATCACGTCGGTGAGCATCACTCGATCGTGTGTCGAACTGACATCGCGAAGCTCGCACTCGCCGACGAACGCCGAGAGATCGAGTTCGTCGAGCGACATCGCATCGTCACGAACATGACGAGAGCACTCGGCATGGGTGCCCGACTGCGTGGACAAAGAAATCTTGTGCAAGGTGACGCTCGAGCCTTGCGAGACCGCCGCGGTGATCTTGCAGTCGAATGATGAATCGCCGGGCCATACCGGTAGTCCAGCTCGCAAGCGCTGAGAGATATCATGCAACCGACGTTGACTCACGCCCTGCTCCCGTAAGAACCATGGCAACAAATTCGCCATGGAGTGAACCTCGATTATGCCGGGAAGACCGGAGGCCGCTAATACCCTGATATAGTCCGGCCAGTTTAGAGGGGGGGGTTGGGCATGCTCGTCACGCCTGGCAACGGCATCATGTTCTTGGCGAGTTTCGCTTTTCTCGCGATCGGACTCGTCGGCTGGTTCTCGTTCAAGCGGCCCGATCTGTCGGCGAAACTCTGGCTGCTCGGCTTCGTGATCTCCGGTATCGCGCCGATTTTGGGCGCGTTCGGCGGAGGAACCGTCGGTCCATGGCCCTTCGTCAGCAGCAGTCTTGCGCTGGCGATTTCATTCGTCCTGTTCGGGCTCGCCTTGAAGACTTTATATAGCCCGGGTCTGCCCTTGCGCGAGTACGTCGTCACGGCGGGAGGCAGTTTCGTCGTCTACTTGGTGTGCCTAGGGTATTCGGTGAATAGTGGGTCGGAGAGCGCCCAGATCATGCTATTCGCTCTCGGTAACGGACTCGCCGCCGCATGGGCTACTCATCAGGCGGTGCAGCTCAATCAACGCAGCCAATCGCCTTTCGTCGTTCACCTGATCATCATTTTCGGCATCCAGACGGCTTTCATTTTCCTGCGTATTCCTCAGGCGATGGTTTCCGATCCTTCCCGCCTCTGGGAACACGACACACTAAACGAAGTCATCCTCGTGGTGCTCAGCATCTGCGGCATCATCAAGGCTGTCTCCTACTTCGGTCTTCGTTTTGAAGAGATTCGTGAACGCCTCGAATTCGAAACGGGAGTGATACGCGAACAAGCTCAAAAGCTCGCGCAAAAAAATGCCGAAATCGCTTCGGCAATGCACGCCGTTCCGATCGCCTGTGTCGTGACGAACCCCTCGCTCGAGGTCCTTTACATCAACGCTCAGGCGAAGCGGCTTCTCGGCTCGACGGGCACCGACGAAAAAAATCGGAAGCTGTCGGACTGGATGCTCGGGCTTCAAGGCGTCAGCCAGCTGTCCTTCGCTGCTGCGCGCCATATGTTACTGATATCGGGGAATCCCACGACAACCCTCGTCGCCGAGGTTTCCGCCAACGGACTCGAGTCTGACTCCTCTTCATCGCAGTGGGTGTTCCTGATCAAGCCTGTCGACTTCTCAGACGCGGTGATCGAGTCCGTTTGGTCTGGCATCCCGCGGACGGATAACCGCACATGGTTGATCTGCAACCGTTTTGGTCGAGTGTCGAGTGCACAAACCGCTTGGGGTGAATTGCTCGGCTCCTACGCGGTGTTCGATACACCCGAATTGCGTTTCGGCGGAGTCTCCGAACCACGCGATGCGCGGGAGATGAATCTTTGGGAGTCTCTCAAACAGTTCAGTGACGACGCGGACAAGATCGAGCGTAGCCGACGTGAGCTACAAGCGAGCAAGGCCTCAGCGTTGCTGCTTCGCGATGCCGCGGGCACGCAACTTTCTTGCGGTTTCATCCCGGTCCGACGAAACGCAGGCGAGGAAGAGCTCTGGGTGGTCGAGGTCACGTGTAAGCAGCTGCGCTCACCGACCGTGGCCAAAACGTCACCGCCCAAAAACGAAAAAGCCGTCAAGAGCAACACGGCCGCCGGGGCGTCGCCGCGCGGGCTCGATGTACCGGATTTTTTGCGACGGACTTGACGATCTCGGTCGTACCGAACGCCAACCCTCAGAGTACGGGATTCGGCAGCGCGTGAAACGCATGCCGCAGGCTCTCGCCCCAGCTGCTGCGGATCATCCTGAAGTACTCGTCGTCTGCGGCGATGCTGCGATGCATGAGCACTCGCAGGGCATCACGCTTCAGACAGAGCAGATCGAGCGGTGGCCCGACCGACAAGTTCGAGCGGATGGTCGAGTCCATCGAGATGAGTGCGCACTTGGTCGCTTCGGCGATGCTCGACGACCGAGTGATCACGCGGTCGATGATCGGCTTGCCGTACTTCGCCTCGCCGATCTGGAAATAAGGCGTATCGATGCTGGCTTCGATGAAGTTACCCGCCGCATAGATATTGAAGAGACGCGGGGCCTCTCCTTTTATTTGTCCACCCAGGATGAACGACGGATTGAAGTCGATACCGTGTTCTTTGAGAGCCTCTGCGTCCCGCTTGTGCACGGCCCGTAAGGCAGCGCCGATCAGCTCGGCTGCATCGAACATCGTGTCGACGCTGTAGAGGTTTCGACGATCAGGGTGTATCGCATCCTCATGCAACTCGTGCACCACGGCCTGGGAGACGGCCAGGTTGCCAGCCGTCATCAGTACGAGCACCCGATCGCCGGGTCGCTCGAAGACGTGCATCTTTCGAAAGGTATTGATCTGATCGACACCCGCGTTGGTTCGCGAGTCTGAGAGGAATACCATGCCGGTATCCAGCAAGGTCGCTACGCAATAAGTCATGGCCTATTCTACTGCTGGGCGGCGTGTTGCTGCAGCAGCCGCGGGCGCGGTGCGCCTTGCCGACGAATCTCGCCGTCTCCCGAAACCTCTACTTTCGCGCTCATCGTCTCGGCACCTCCACCACGGCGCACACCCCGCACCGGACAGGCATCGAGATAATCCCGTCCGACCGCGAGTCTGCAGTGCTGCAAACCGCCTGGAACTCCGTTGGTGACATCGATGGAGAACCAACGCTCGTGGCGCGCGAGCCAGACGTCGACCCATGCGTGGCTTGCGATGTGATCGTCGCGGGCGGTGAGCAAATAGCCACTGACATAACGTGCGGGGATACCGAGCGATCGGCAGCAGGCGATCATCACATGCGCGTGATCCTGACAAACGCCCCTCTGCAACTTGAAGGCATGGGCTGCCGTATCGGAGACCTCGGTGACACCCGGTACGTAGTCCATGACACCACGTACCGCCAGCGCGAGTGTCATCGCCTCGTCACGACCGGGATTTCCAACGCCGTGTGTGGCAGCAAAGTCCGCGAGTGATTCATCGGTACGCGTGAGTGGTGTCTCCGGAAGATAGATGAGCGGCGACAGTCGCCCTCGATTCGACGGAGCGGACTCGGGCACCTCTTCGGTTTCGACTGCGCCCGACACGGTGATATGGATCTCCTCGTGTGGCTCGTCGAGGGTCAACAAGTGCATGACGTTGCCGTGAGCGTCGACTTGCTGGGACTGACGACCCGGTGCAACCAGCGTCCAGGCGAGCACTCGCTGTCCCGTTTCGGTGCGAGGCGTCAGACGCAAGCTCTGGACGCTGTGCTTGACCGGTCGGTCGTAGCGATACAGGGTGTCGTGACGGATATGCAATAACATGATCAGCTCGCAGCGTCGGAGACGAGGAAGTCATTGGCGATACGCGAACCGAGATCGCCATTACGCTGCAAGAAGCCGCTGAGGTAGTTTCGCAACCCGACAGCCAACATGTCGTCGATACGGCCGTACTGCAGACTGGCGTCGATCTCGCCTGCGCGCCGGAGCGTCTCGGCAGATCGCTCGTTCGCCACCTTGATGAGCACCTGGTGTACCCGACTCATGCAATGCCGTAATGCGCGCGGCATGCTTTCACGCAGGATGAGTAATTCGGCCACCCTTCTCGGAGTGATTAGATCGCGATAGACCTTCCGATAGATTTCGAACGCCGAGACGGAACGCAGCAAGGCGCTCCATTCGTAGTAGTCGCCGGCGTCATTGCTGTTGGCTGCATCCTCGGCAAGCATCTCGAAACGAGCATCCAGAATACGGGCCGTATTATCTGCACGCTCGAGATAGGTGCCGAGCCAGGTGAACTCGAGAGCCTCGTCATGCAGCATCGTCCCCTGAATCACTCCTCGTGCCAGGTGCGAACGGAACTTCACCCATTCGAAGAAATTGGCGAGTGCCTGCTCAGAGACCGCGTCGCGACGAAATCCACGAATCTCGAGCCAGGTGGCGTTCAAGGTTTCCCAGGTTTCTGACGTCAACGTTCCCCGCACCGCATGCGCGTTCTCGCGGGCGAGATTAAGACACTGCTCGATGCTTCCCGGGTTGCTGCGCTCGAACGAGATCCAATCGATGGCCGCCGCCTGACTCACCGAGCCGTGAACTGCAGTGAACGGCTCGAGTTGACCCACCGTTGCGAGTGTCGAGGTCCAGCGACGACGCACGACGTCTTCTTCTTGCCGAAGCAACGTCATGCGGCAATTGACGTCGAGCATGCGCGCGAGATTCTCGGCGCGCTCGGTGTAACGAGCCATCCAATAGAGATGGTCCGCGGTACGACTCAGCATGCGAGCACCCAAGTATCTTTGGTGCCGCCACCCTGCGAAGAATTGACGACCAGTGATCCCTCACGGAGTGCAACGCGGGTCAGTCCACCGGGCACCATCACCACATCGCGACCGGACAAGACGAACGGACGCAAATCGACATGGCGGGGCGCGAGCCCGCTGTCGACGAAGGTTGGACACGCCGAGAGGGCCAGCGTTGGCTGAGCGATATATCGAGTCGGATCGGCGACGATGCGTTCCCGGAACGCCTCGATTTCCCCGCGCGAGGCGCGCGGACCGATCAGCATGCCGTAACCGCCAGCACCATGGACTTCTTTGACGACCAGCTCATCGAGATGGTCGAGTACATATGCGAGATCGTCGGGTCTACGCAGCACCCATGTAGGTACGTTGGAGAGCAGCGGCTCCTCGCCCAGATAGAACTTGATCATCTCCGGAACGTAAGGATAGGTCGATTTGTCGTCGGCGATCCCGGTGCCTACTGCGTTGGAAATCGTGACTCGACCTGCGCGATAGGCCGTCAACAAACCCGGCACGCCGAGCATCGAGTCGGGTCGAAATGCGAGCGGATCGAGAAAATCGTCATCGATACGCCGATAGATGACGTCGACGCGACGTGGTCCTTGCGTCGTGCGCATGTAGACGATTTCATCATCGACGAACAAGTCTTGTCCCTCGACGAGTTCGATACCCATCTGCTGCGCGAGGAAAGCGTGTTCGAAGTAGGCGCTGTTGTGCGCGCCTGGAGTCAACAAAACCACGGTAGGATCGCGCACGCCTGCGGGCGCCACACTACGCAGGGTTTCAAGAAGCAGGTCTGGGTAGTGCTCCACTGGTGCGACGCTGTAGCGCGCAAATAGCTCAGGGAACAACCGCATCATTGCCTTTCGGTCCTCGAGCATGTACGAAACGCCCGAGGGTACGCGCAAGTTGTCTTCGAGGACGTAGTACTCGCCCGCCCCTGCCCTTACGAGATCGATGCCGGCGATGTGTGCATACACATCCATCGGAACGTCGATGCCTTGCATCTCCGGGCGATACTGCACATTGCAGAGTACCTGCTCTGCTGGGAGACGGCCGGCTCGCAAGATCTCCTGATCGTGGTAGATGTCGTGCAAGAAGGCATTCAACGCCGTAACGCGCTGGCGGAGCCCCCGTTGCAAGAACTCCCACTCGGCTGCAGGAATGATCCGCGGCACGATATCGAAGGGAATTAGCCGCTCCGTGCCCGTTTCATCGCCGTAAACGGCGAAGGTGATTCCCGCGCGGCGAAATAGCGTGTCGGCTTCCGTGAGTTTTTCGCGAATGCGCTCAGGGGGCGTTGCAGCGAGCCAATCGGAGTAAGGGGCGTAATGCTCTCGGACGGCCGCGCCATCCGAATACATTTCATTGAAGATTTCGCCCTGCTCCATCGCCGAATAGTGCATTCAAATCGGCATTTTATCCACTCGAGAATTTCATCGACTCGAAATGGCGACGCGGTGCTGGCAGCACCGCGTCTCAACCGCCGAGTAGCGCGAGAACGTTGCGCGGTACGGCGTTGGCCTGCGCAAGAACTGCAAGACCCGACTGCCTCAAGATCTGGGTACGCGCCCGGTTCGCCACCTCGATGGCGAAATCGGCATCCTCGATCCGCGACCGGGCCGCCGCCTGATTCTCACTCGCGACCCTTTGTGCACCAATTGACGCTTCGAAGCGATTCATGGCGGCACCGAGCCGGGCCCGAATGTCCCCGATACTCTGCAACGCCGCATCCACGGCGGCGATGGCCACATTCGCGCCAGGCACGGTCGAGACATCCACCCGAGCGATCCTGCTCCAGCCTGCCAAAGCAAATGACTCGACGTTCATGCCGGTATTCGTGAATACGAGGTTTCCGAGCGTCATCTCGGGTATCTGATAACTGATGTTCACGCTGCTGGCATAAGCGCTTCCATCATTCCGCGGCAAGCCACCGAGGCCGAACCAACTTGCGATGGTGTCGTTGCCATCGATGTAGATGTTACGGCCGCTCGCAGAGATGAGACGTAAGCCTTT
>JBIJCL010000264.1:0-3277 GCA_044344725.1 Steroidobacteraceae bacterium
TGTCACCACCTATATGTTAGGTGTGCGCACCCGCGTCACCGACGCGTGGTCGCTCGGTGGTGAAGTGGGTATCGATCAAGGATTCGAGGACGATCCGACTTGGTTCGCCGTGCGCTCCGATTACCGCTACGGCTCAGGCCGCGTGTTCGCGCGTGTCGAAGCGCCGACCGGGCGCGCGACGGCCGGTGCGGACTATCAGCTCTCGGAAATGCTCTCGTTGTACGGACGTTGGGAAGAGACCAACGGACTGGGTTCGGCATACTCGATCGACGAGGCCTCGCGCAGTCAGGCGGTCGTCGTCGGATTGCGCCGCAACGACGAAGAGGGCAGTGCGATGCACTCCGAGCTTCGCATGCGCGACGGATTCAATTCGCAAGAGCTCGAAGCGGCAGCCGGTCTCAGCAATACGATTGCGCTGAGTGATCGGGTGAGCGCCAACTACTTGGTCGAGCGCTTGGAGATTCTCGAGGGTGCCAGTCGCAGTGCGCTTGCAGTGGGCGGTGGACTCGAGTTCGGAGACAAGACGTGGCAGGGCAACACTCGTCTCGAATTCCGCCAGCTCGACCGCGATCGTGCGGCGACGGTCGATAACACGGCGCGCAGTCTCATGGGGTCGGTTTCCCTCGCCCGCAAGTTGAGCGGCGAGTGGACGGGTCTTTTCCGCAACTACATGCTCAAGACCGATGATCGCAGCAAGCCGGGCTCGCAGATGCAAAATCGTTTCCAGCTCGGCGCCGCGTACCGTCCGAGGTTCGCCACCCAGTTCGACATGCTGCTGCGTTACGAGAACAAGCGGGAGTACAACAACGAGCTCGATCAACGTGAGCGACGCGATGTCGATATCGTCTCGACGCACTTCAACTGGCACCCGTACCGCGAGTTCTGGTTCAGTGGTCGCCTTGCCGCCAAAGATTTGAACGAGACCTTGGCGGGGGTGAACGACGACTACCAGGCATGGCTCGCCTCGGCGCGTTTCATCTACGACATCGGTGAGCGCTGGGATGTCAGCGCCATGGGCGCCACGATGGGAACGCCGGATTCGAATGCTCGCGAGAAAGCCTATGGCCTCGAGGTCGGGTTCCGAGTGAAGGACAACGTCTGGCTCAGCGCCGGGCACAACTTCTCTGGGTTCTCCGATCGAGACCTTTCGGGACGCGAGCAAACCGAAGAAGGTTGGTACATCCGCCTGCGCATGAAGTTCGACGAGAAGTTCTTGCAGGGTCTTTCGGACTGATCGGCCGATCGGGAAGTGGCGCGCCCGGCGAGATTCGAACTCACGACCCCTGCCTTCGGAGGGCAGTACTCTATCCAGCTGAGCTACGGGCGCTTTGCTCCGGCATTATATCGGAGCGGCCCTTTGGAGGCGGATGGGGATGAACAGACGTTCGATGTGCTGGGTGGGGTTGTTGCTCGCGGCCTTTCCGGGGGCGTGGGCAGCCGAGCCCGACTCTCTCGAGGCGAAGCTGCGTGGCATGACCGCGGGATTTCCCGGGACGGTTTCTTTGTACGCCCGAAATCTCGATACGGGTCGCGAGGTCGCGATAGACGCTGACCGACGGGTCCGCACGGCGAGCACCATCAAGCTGCCGATCGCCTGTGCACTCGCAGCCGAAGTCGATGCGAAACGTGCACGGTGGGACGAACGGCTCGTCATCCGCCGACAAGACAAAGTCTCGGGATCGGGAGTGCTGGCCGATTTTTCGGATGATGAATCCATCAGCCTGCGCGATGCACTGACGATGATGATCATCGTCAGCGACAACACGGCGACCAACCTGATCCTCGATCGAATCAGCGCCGACCGCGTCAATGAGTTCATGCGGTCGCTGGAGCTGAATCACACCCGCTCGATGCGCAAGATCCGGGGGGATGGTACCCAGCTGAAGCCTGCCGAGGGTTGGAGCCGTGACGGCGAAAAGCCCGAGAACAAACGATTCGGCATCGGCGCCTCGACATCGCGGGAGATGGTACGACTGCTCGAGATGCTGGAGCAGGGCAAGGTGGTGAGTCCGACCACCTCGAAAGCGATGCTCGCAGTGCTCGAACGTCAGCAATACAAGGATGGTATCGGTCGCCACAGTGGCGATTTACGAGTCGCCAGCAAGTCTGGAAGTCTTGATGCGCTCCGTAGTGATGTCGGTATCGTCTACACGCCCCAAGGACGTATCGCGATCGCCATCACGGTTGATGACATGCCGAACATCGATTACTCGCCTGATAACATTGGCCTCAAGTTGATCGGCGACCTGTCAAAAGTCTTGATCACCGAACTTCGTTAGCACTATGACGCCGCGATCTCAGGCGCCACCATAATGCCAGTGCCAAGATCAACACCGTCCAGAGATCGAACGAGCCGCCGCCTCCCCGAGGCGCCGTCACGTTGATCGTGATGTTTTGTGCGGCGCTCGTCGTCAAGCCATCGCTCGCCGTGACGCTGATGGTGAATGTCCCCGCCGATGAATTCGGCCAAGAGAAATCACCCGTGATCGACCCGAGTGTCGCCCCGCTCGGGAGGCCCGTTGCCGCATAGGTAACCGTATCTTTGTCCGGATCGGTCGCCGACACTTTGAATGACACGGTGCTGCCCGCCGACGCCGAGATCGTCGGAACCAACGCGAGTACCGGTGTTCCGTTCGAGCGGACATCGACGGTGCCCGACGAGGCGAATCCGTCTGCATCGGTGGCAGTGAGTCGAAAACTCATCCTCGATCCGTTCGGTGCCGTGAATGTGGCTTGAGCGGAGGTAGCGCTGCTGAGCGTCGCGCTCGCGCCCGCGATCTGCTGCCATCGATAAGAGAAGTTTGTGTTGCCGCCAGCTTTGGCCACCGCACTCCCGGTCAATGTGACGGTCGAGCCATTTTCGACGATCGGAGCATTCGCTTGCGCCGTGACGGTGGGCGTCAAAGCAGTCAGACGTTGCAACGCTCGAGTCGCATCGAGCATGCCCGCTCCACAAGGACTGTCTATTTTTCCGAAACAAAAAGTGCCCGCGGGAAACTCGCGAGCGCTCGAAGTGAGCAACTGACGAACGCTGTCGATGGTCAGTGTCGGCATCGCTGAAATCAGCAGGGCGGCCACACCTGAAACATGGGGCGTCGCCATACTCGTGCCGGCTCTGCCGCCATAGGTTGATGAGCCGGGTGAGGTGGTTCCGTCGTTGGTGGCTGATGTGATGAATCGCCAGATCGTTCCCGGCGCTCCGCTGCTGCCTTGTGGCAGACAGCCGAGAGCCGACGTAGTGCAGGACCCGCCCCCTGGTGCACTGATCGTCGTGCCA
>JBIJCL010000265.1:0-3276 GCA_044344725.1 Steroidobacteraceae bacterium
CATCGCGCTGCACAGACCGCGGCGGTGCTCGAGCATCCTGATCCGCGCCAAGCCTGACGAGCGTCGTCCGATGACCATCGGTATCGTCGGCGGTGGACAGCTCGGGCGCATGATGGCGCTCGCGGGCTATCCGCTCGGACTCGACTTTCTGTTTCTCGATCGTTCGGACGACACGCCGGCCGCACAGGTGGCGCCGACGCTCGTCGGGGAATTCACCGACCGGAAATTACTTCGCGAGCTCGCGCGTCGCAGCGAAGTCATCACGTTCGATTGGGAGAACGTCTCGATCGAGAGTTTGCGGGCGCTCGGTCGATCGGCCTCGATCGCCCCGCCGCTCGCCGCGCTCGCGATGTCGCAAGACCGCGTTGCGGAGAAAAAACTCTTCGGCAAACTCGCAATCCCGACCACTCGTTATGCCGCAGTCAACTCTCAGGCCTCGCTCGTGCGAGCCCTGCGCGATATCGGCCTGCCTGGAGTGCTCAAAACTCGCCGCCTCGGCTACGACGGCAAAGGCCAGGCGGTCGTGCGCAGTATCGAAGATGCCTGGCTCGCATTCGAGCGACTCCGTGGCGCACCGCTCATCTACGAGGAGTTCGTCCCGTTCGATTACGAGGTGTCGATCATCGGCGCACGTAATTGCCACGGCGAAATCGTCGTCTACCCGCTCAATCGCAACCTGCATCGCGACGGCATCCTGCGCCTGACACGCGCGCCCTGGGGCGCGCCCACCCTGCAGCGCCAGGCCGCGGCGCACCTGCGACGCGTGCTCGAACATTTCCGTTACGAGGGTGTGCTCAACATCGAATTCTTTGTTCGTGGCGGGCGACTGCTCGCGAACGAGACCGCGCCGCGCGTACATAACTCGGGCCATTGGACGATCGAGGGCGCGGCCACGAGCCAGTTCGAGAACCATCTGCGCGCAATCTTGGGATTGCCGCTCGGGGCGACGACCGCCCGGGGTCATGCCGCGATGATCAACCTCATCGGACGCATGCCGTCACGGGAAGAGTTCATCGGCGAAGACGAACTGCACTGGCACGACTACGGCAAGACGGAGCGTGAGGGCCGAAAGCTCGGTCATCTCACGCTGCTCGAGCGCACGGCCGCGCGCTGCGATGTTCGCGCGCGTCGCCTGCTTCGACGCATCGACGCACCAAGCGCACGCTAAAAGATTTTCGGCGACTCAGCCGGTACCGCCGACCGTGAGTTCGTCGATGCGCAGGGTCGGTTGCCCCACACCCACCGGAACGCTCTGACCTTCTTTGCCACAGGTGCCGACGCCGTCGTCGAGTTTGAGGTCATTGCCAACCATGGAGACGCGAGTGAGCACATCGGGGCCATTGCCGATCAAGGTCGCGCCTTTGATGGGCGCGCCGATGCGGCCTTTCTCGATGAGATAGGCCTCGCTCGCCGAGAAGACGAACTTCCCGGACGTGATATCCACCTGGCCTCCGCCGAAGTTCACGGCGTAGATGCCACGGTCGACCGAAGCGATGATTTCTTTCGGATCGTGCGGACCCGGTCGCATGTAGGTGTTCGTCATGCGCGGCAAGGTCATGTGGGCGAAGGATTCGCGTCGCCCGTTACCGGTGGACTGCGTGCCCATCAGACGCGCGTTCATCTTGTCTTGCAGATAACCTTTGAGGACACCGTTCTCGATGAGCGTGGTGCAGCGGGTCGGCGTGCCTTCATCGTCGATGTTGAGCGATCCGCGTCGCGACGAGAGCGTGCCGTCGTCCACCACCGTGCAATGCTCGGAGGCCACGCGCTCACCGATGCGATTGCTGAAGGCCGAGGTGCCCTTGCGGTTGAAATCGCCCTCGAGCCCATGACCGATGGCCTCGTGCAACAAGATGCCCGGCCAACCTGCACCCAATACGACGGTCATCGCGCCCGCCGGAGCCGGAATGGCCTCGAGATTCACCAAGGCCTGTCGGGCCGCCTCACGCCCGAGCGCGAGCGGTCGGTCGCCCGCGACGAGCTCGGCGAGCGGATAACGTCCGCCCATGCCTGCGGAACCCACTTCGCGTCGACCATCGCGTTCGGCGATGACCGAGACATTGAATCTGACGAGCGGGCGCACGTCGGCGGCGAGCGTCCCGTCGGCATCTGCGAGCAGCACGACATCGAAAGCCGTCGAGACCGACGCCATGACTTGCACGATGCGCGGATCGATACGTCGCGTCTCGCGATCGACCCGCTCGAGCCAGCGCACTTTGTCGTCATCCGACAACGAGCCCTGCGGATCGACAGCCGGATAAAGCGTATGCCCGGTACTGCGACGCAGCACAGGAACACGCGCGTCCCCGCCCGCCACGGCGATGGCCCGCGCGGCGATGGCCGCCTCTTCGAGCGCTGCGGGCAAAATCTCGTCCGAATAAGCGAAGCCGGTTTTCTCGCCGGACAACGCACGCACCCCGACGCCCTGCTCGATGCTCGCACTACCTTCTTTGACGATGCCATCCTCGAGCGACCACGACTCGTCACGCGAAAACTGGAAGTACACATCGGCCGCATCGATGGACGAGGCACGCACGAGCCCGAGGGCGCGCGCGATATGACCCTCGTCGAGTCCGGCAGGTGTGAGGATGAGCTCGCGAGCGAGCGAAAACGCGTCGGTGGTGTGCATCGGGGACGTCATGGTCAGGGTCGAGCCATTTTACTCAAAGATGTGGATCAAAGACGGCGGTGAGAGAGTGCAGGAAACGACTCGCGAACACGACGCTGTGCATCGAGATCGAAACGCGCCGTCACGATACCCTCGCCCTGGGGCAAACGACCGAGCACCTCACCCCAATGATCGATGATCATCGAGTCGCCGTAAGTCTCGCGCCCGCTCGCATGGACGCCGCTCTGCCCGGGCGCCACGACGAAGGCGAGATTTTCGACGGCTCGGGCACGCAACAGAAGCTCCCAATGCGCGCGCCCCGTCGGTACCGTGAACGCCGCAGGCACCACGAGCCACTGCGCCCCCTCGGCGGCCATGCGACGATAGAGTTCGGGGAAACGTACGTCGTAACAAACCGAAAGACCCACACGCCCCGCGGGCGTGTCGACCGTGACCACTTGATCGCCCGGTCGGATATTCGCCGACTCGCGATGCGACTCGGCACGGCCCGGCACATCGACGTCGAAAAGATGGATCTTGTCGTAGCGAGCCACCTGGCGCCCTTCGGCATCGAACACCAACGACGCGGCGGCCACACGGCGTTCACCTTCGACACGCATGGGCAAGGTACCGGCGATCACCCAAAGCCGCAGGGATGCCGCGAGGGT
>JBIJCL010000266.1:0-3257 GCA_044344725.1 Steroidobacteraceae bacterium
ATTGCGCTCGGCTTGGTGTACCAGAAACCGATCAGCAGGTACGAGACGACACCCACCGCCTCCCAGCCGAAGAAGAGCTGCATGAAATTGTTCGACATCACGAGCATCAGCATCGCGAACGTGAACAAGGAAATGTACGAGAAGAACCGCTGATAGCCCGGGTCGTCGTGCATGTAGCCGATGGTGTAGACGTGCACGCAGAAAGACACGAAGGTCACCACGCACATCATCAACACAGAAAGATGGTCGACGAGGAACCCCACTTCCATGCGGATGCCGTCACTCACGAGCCAGGTGTACACAGACTCGTTGAACACCCCGACCTCGCCCGTCACGAGCTGCCAGGCCACTCGCGCCGACAACACGAAGCTCGCGCCGACTGCCGCAATGGTGACGACGTGGGCAGCGGTTCTGCCGATGAGTCGCCCGAAAAGACCGGCCACGATCGCTGCCGCGAGCGGCAGGAGCGGAATCGCCAACAACGTCCGCGGATCCATCGACACCAACGTGGAGCTCAGTTCACCCATTCCCTGCTCATCCCTTCATGGTGTCGAGATCTTCGACGTTGATGCTGCGTCTTTCGCGGAACAGCACGACGAGGATCGCGAGCCCGATCGCCGACTCCGCCGCGGCCACGGTCAGCACGAAAAACACGAAAACCTGTCCGTCGAGATCGCCCAAAAATCGCGAGAAGGACACGAAGCTGAAGTTCACCGCGAGCAACATGAGCTCGATGCACATCAGCAGCAGAATCACGTTTTTCCGGTTGAGGAAGATACCGGCCACCGACAACGCGAACAGGATGCCGGAGAGCGTAAGCATGTGCTGCAGCGTGATCATCGCGGATCCTCCCCGCCCTCGCGGGTGACGTCCTTGACGAGACGCACGCGGTCTTCACGACGAACGGCCACCTGCTTCGCGACGTCCTGGGGCTTGAGACCCGGGCGGCGCCGCATGGTGAGCGCGATGGCTGCGACGATGGCGACCAAGAGCAGCACGGCGGCGAGCTCGAAGGGATAAACGTACTGCGTGTACAGCACCTCACCGAGCTCTCGCGTATTGCTGTGATCGACCGGATTACGAACCGGACCGATGGTCGCATCGATGCCAAAATCTTTGGCATAAAACACCGTGATCATCTGACCGATCACGATGAGTGACACCACCCAACCCAGCCACGCGTAGCGGGTGAAGCCACGCTTGACCTCCTCGACGTTGATGTCGAGCATCATCACCACGAAGAGGAAGAGGACCATCACCGCCCCGACGTAGACGAGCACCAGCACGATGGCGAGGAACTCGGCCTCGATGAGCAGCCACAACGCCGCACTCGTGAAGAAGGCCAGCACCAGACACAGCGCCGAGTAGACGGGGTTGCGACTGATGATCACGCCCAGCGCCGAGGCGAGCAGGATCGATGAAAAACCGTAGAAGAGCAGCTCAACGAACACCCGAATTCCTCCCCTGTCCCGCCGCGTTCACCGGTACCGCGCATCGGATGCCTTGTCGGCATCGATGAGGGCCGCGTACCGATCACCTACGGCGAGAAGCTTGTCCTTCGTCATGATGTTCTCTCCACGATTTTCCATGTGGTACTCGTGGATGCGAGTTTCGACGATGGCGTCGACCGGGCAAGCCTCCTCGCAAAATCCGCAGTAGATGCACTTGAAGAGATCGATGTCGTACCGCGTCGTCCGTCGCGTACCGTCGGCGGCGACGTCCGATTCGATGGTGATCGCGAGCGCGGGGCACACGGCCTCGCACAACTTGCACGCGATACAACGCTCTTCGCCATTCGCATAGCGACGCAGCGCGTGAAGACCGCGAAAGCGCGGCGACTGCGGCGTCTTCTCTTCCGGATAATTGACCGTGACCTTCTTGCGAAACAGCGTACGGGCCGTCAGCGACATGCCGGCGAGCAGTTCGGTCAGCAAAAACGTCTTGGCGATACTGCGAAGTGCCATCTCAGTGACTCCAGGGACCGACGCCGAACCAAACCATGACCCCCTCCACCGTGATCCACACCAGTGTCACGGGAATCAGCACCTTCCAACCGAGGCGCATGATTTGGTCGTAGCGATAACGCGGAAAGGTCGCGCGATACCACATGAAGCACGTGAGGAAGAAAAACAGCTTCAAGAACAACCAATGAAAACCGGGCGCCGCGAGCGGGTGACCCTCGGCCAAAAGCCCATCGAACGGACTCAGCCATCCGCCGAGGAAAAACACCGCCGTCAGCGCGGAGATCAAAATCATGTTGGCGTATTCCGCCAAGAAGAAGAGCGCGAACGCGATACCGGAATATTCGACGTGGAAGCCGGCGACGATTTCCGACTCACCTTCGGCGACGTCGAAAGGCGCGCGATTGGTTTCGGCGACGCCCGCGATGAGATAGACGACGAACAGCGGGAAGAGCCAAATGAAGAACCAATTACCGACCCCGCCTTCCTGCGCTCGAACGATGTCGCCGAGGTTCAAGGTTCCCGCAGCCATGACGACGCCGACGAGCGCAAAGCCCATGGCGATTTCATAGGCGACCACCTGGGCGGCCGATCGCATCGCTCCGAGGAACGCGTACTTCGAGTTGGCCGCCCAACCCGCGAGGATGACGCCATATACGCCGACGGACGTGAGCGACAGGATGTACAGCAACCCTGCGTCGATGTCGGCGATGACGAGATTGGGATCGAGCGGCATCACCGCCCAAGCCGCGAAGGCGGGAATCAAGGTGATCGCCGGCGCCACTCGGAACAGCCACTTGTTGGAAGCCGACGGTACAACCACTTCTTTGAGCAGCAGTTTGATGACATCGGCGAAGGGCTGGAAGATTCCGGGCACGAACCCGAAAATGCTGCCGACCCGGTTCGGCCCCTTGCGCAACTGGATCCAACCGATGACCTTGCGCTCCCAAAGGGTCGTGAACGCCACCGACAGGATCACCGCCACGGTGACGATGAGGATCCACACCGACGCTCGGATGTACTCGGGCAGCGACGACCACATCGAGAGGAACTCGGTCATCGCACCGTCCTCCCCGACTTAGACGTCTTCGCAATCGTCGTCTGCTGCAAGGCGGGGCTGCGTCGCAGCACGGCATCGATGTCGTACATCGGCACATCGAGCGAACCCAGGTCGAGATCGGCCGCTCCGGTAATTGCGGCGATCGCCGGCGAGTGATCGGTGACGAGCGCGAGCGTCGCCGCCGAACCCGATCGCTCGGTGACGAGTCGTGACAACTCTTCGCGAACGTCTTCGGA
>JBIJCL010000268.1:0-3244 GCA_044344725.1 Steroidobacteraceae bacterium
GACATCACCATGATGAAGTGTGTCGAAGGCCACCGAGCTTAGAGCGTCCACCCTCGAAAGAAAGACCGATCTCGAGCGAAATTTTTGGGAATAGAGCGCACCCTGGATCGTGCGACGCGAGTAAGCGACGACATATCCTTGAGGAAATTCACTCGCAAAGGCGCGCCAGTCCTCGGCATTGCGAATCACGATCATCGGTCGCTGCAATCTTCCGGCGAATTGGAACTGTCCGTGATACCGACCGAGATGCGCCACGGCCGCCCCGCTGCGCTGCAACCCCGCGATGACCCGTGAAACCGGCTCGACGTCGTACGCGCGATTGAACCACACACCTATGGCGAGATAGGTCATGGCGACGACCGCCATCGAAATTTTCGCAGCCGGTGCTAATATTTTTTTGTAGCCTGATGACGAAACCGTCGAAACTGCCGCCAGCCAAACGGCCACTGCGGGCAAGAGCGGAAACAGGTAGTGCAACTGCTTCCCCTTGAATGAGGAGAACGCCAGAACAACCGGCACTGTCCAACTCAATATGACAGGGCCCAATGCGGGATATTTACGGGCGATCCTCGTCAGGCCTTTCCAGCTTGCCGGCAGAAGCCACAACGGAAACAGCAATACGGGGAGCATTGCAATGTAGAACCAGACGGGCCGCAGATGATGGACAGTCGACGCCATCCGATCAATGGTCTGCTGCCAGATCAATTGATCGAGAAACTCATCTCCCCCGCGCGATATCGCAGGAACGAGCCATATCGCCAGTACCGCCACGCTGATACCAAGCGCAAAAAGCAATCGGCGATACCAACGCAACCGATCCCGCCAAGTCGAGCGCTCCAAAGACTCTTTCCAGAGCGGAGCGAGCACGGCCACGGGGAGTGCTTGCACCAACACTGCGGGCCCTTTGGCGAGCATTCCCAATCCGAGCGCAACGCCGATTGCGCTCCACTGCCACAAACTCCCTGACCCGTTAATGCCAAGTACCAGAACGATCGCCGCCAACGAAAAGAATGTCAGCAGCACATCGAACATCACGGAGCCGTTGAAGAGTAACCATGGCGAAAGCGCCATCAGGACGAGTGCCGCACGACTACCGATTCCCGGCCGTCCGTCACACAACAAGACCGCACAACGCGCTGTGAGAAGAGCGACGCCGAGGCCAAACATCGCAGTCAGAAGCCTTGGCCAAAGATCATTGACGCCGAAGAGGCTCCAACCTGCATTGATCATCCAGAAAAGCAGCGGAGGCTTATCGGAATACGGCTGGCCGTTGAGGGTCGGCAGCCAAGGATCGCCCGCAAGACGCATCTCCCACGCCACCGCGAGGTATCGGGTCTCATCGATCGGAGTCACGGGCCGCAGCAGCACCGCACAAAGCGTTGAAATAGCCCATAGCATGAGCACCCAACGCCACAGTGACGCACGACTCATGGATCCGGGAGATCCCTCGGCGCCGTGTGAATTAACCAGAGATTACGAAGGTAAACGAGCAGCCCGGCCGATTGACCCAAGACGCTGCGTCCGGCCTGCTCACTTCGCACCCACTGAAGCATGAATCGCGCCGAAAAAAGCGCCTGTCCTGCGAGACCCATCGCTAGCCACTGCATATCACTCAAGAGCACATCGAGAGCGTGATCAACACGACGTCTTTCGTCTGTGCGGTAGTCAACCGTGCGATGGTGGCCTCGCGCGCGGCGTTAGTCCTCCTCTGCGTATACGATCGTTTTACATTTTTTCCTCGAGGAATCGCCATGAGCTCCATGAACTCCGAATCGCGCCTACACACCGTTGGCGACGTCATCGACGCACACGCGCGTCGACTCATTTCAAGTAACGAGGCGTGGAAGCTGATCAGCCTTCTCTTACTCGATGAGATCGCTCCGGCCGAGGCGGTCTCAGACCTCTCGGAGCAGGCCGAACTGATCGCCGATCTGCGTGACGGGGAGTGGCACAGACCCGAACGTGCGGCGCACGATGCCGCGCTCGCAGCGCGCCTCGACGATCTGAGGCAGTATCTCGCGCGTAACTATTAAGTTATTCGCTCAACCTCAGAACTTGAGGAAACGAGATGCGAGGAGGGTCAGCAACAGCAGAGCCAGAGTACCAAGGCCCCAAACCACCCAAATGAGAGGAACGAGCCACGACAGCGATTGGCTCGGAGACGGCAGTATGGCCGACAAGGAAGACAGCCACGCTGCTGCCGTCGCGAGGATTTCCCGCCATCCGGCAAGGTCGACGAACGGCGCGAGCCATCCGGGAATCGGGACGCTGGCGGCTGCCTCCGTGAGCTCGGAGAGACCCCCCGCAGCGATCACCCCCGCCGACCACTCGAGAATCTCGATCGCGATAACGATCCCGCCTGTCCATAACAGCGCGAGCAAGACAAACCCACCCCAAAGAATGGCTTTCACGATACGCCTCGAGTTGCGATCAACCTGACGTTCGACGGTGATCTGATCAAAAAGTTCTCATCACACGATGGGGACATCAGGAGCGCAAAGTTTTTTCATCGAACTGAAATATTATTTCGATTAATATCGAAATGTGGATATCCAAACGGCAACCCGCGCTCTCGGGGCTCTCGCCCACCCGCGGCGTCTTCACCTCTTTCGTTATCTCGTCGCGGCAGGGCCGAAAGGCGCTATACCAACGGAGTTACTAAGTGCCGCGAAAGTGGCTAACGCCACCCTCTCCTTCCACCTCAAAGAGCTGGTAGACGCGAAGCTGATCACCCAAGAGAGGCAGGGCCGCCATCGGATTTACCGCGCATCCTTCACCCGAATCAGCGCTCTACTCGACTATCTTGCAGAGGACTGCTGCCAGGGTCAGTCCTGCGAACTCAACGTCAAAATCAAGGCCGGAAAATGACGGTACACATTCTAATTCTTTGCACCCATAACTCGGCGCGTAGCGTTCTCGCCGAAGGTATGCTGAACCATTTGGCCGTACTTCGCGGTCAAAGCGTCAGAGCGTACAGCGCAGGCAGCGCGCCGAGCGGCCGCGTCAATCCGTTCGCTCTCGAGGCACTTCACAACGCCGGTATCGACACCCGTCACCTTCGCAGCAAGAGCTGGGATGAATTCACTAGCGCTGACGCACCCCCTTTGTCGATCGTGATCACAGTCTGCGACAGCGCCGCAGCCGAAGCCTGTCCCGTATTCTTGGGTCAAAGCGCGAGACCACCGATCAAGATCCACTGGGGCTATCCCGACCCATCGAATGCTGAAGGCGGCGATGAGGGTAA
>JBIJCL010000025.1:0-12120 GCA_044344725.1 Steroidobacteraceae bacterium
CCCGGGAACGGGTTGAACGGAATGAGGTTGAGCTTGGCGGGCTTACCCTTGAGCAGCCGCGCGAGCGCACGCGCATGCTCGAGTTGATCGTTCACGCCATCGAGCATGACGTATTCGAACGTCACGCTGCGGCCATTCTGCTCGTCGATGTAATGCCAGCAGGCGTCGAGCAACTCGGCGATCGGGTGCTTGCGGTTGATCGGCACGAGCTCGTTGCGCAGTGCATCGTCCGGCGCGTGCAGCGACACCGCGAGCGCGCAGTTCACTTCTTCGGCGAGCTTGTACATGAGCGGCACGAGACCGGAGGTCGAGAGCGTGACGCGTCGACGAGAAATATCGAAACCGAGATCGTCGAGCAGAATGCGGATGGCCGGCACCACATTGCGGAAATTCGCGAGTGGTTCGCCCATACCCATGAACACGACGTTCGTGATGCGACGCTCGCCGCCTGGCTCGAAACCGAGTTCACGGTTGGCGAGCCACACCTGACCGACGATTTCAGCGGTGGTGAGATTGCGATTGAACCCCTGCTGCGCCGTCGAGCAGAACGAGCAGTCGAGGGCGCAGCCCACCTGCGACGAGATGCACAACGTGCCTCGATCGATTTCGGGGATGAACACCATCTCGAAGGCCTGCGTGCTGTCGGCACGCAACAACCATTTGCGGGTGCCGTCGGCGGAATCGTGGCGCGAGACGATCTCCGGCGTACGCACCTCGGCCACTTCGCTGAGCTGCGCGCGGAAGTCTCGAGCGAGATCGGTCATCGCGGCGAAGTCGCCCTCGCAGCGCTTGTAGAGCCAACTCATGAGCTGACGCGCTCGAAACGGCTTGTTGCCGAGCGCAGTGACGAACGCCTCGAGCTCGGGCTTTTCGAGCCCGAGGAGGTTGGTTCGTACTGCGGCGGCTTCAGTCATGACGAGTGCGTCAGCGGCGTGAGGCGATCAGCCGCGCGGGCAGATCTCGATGCCACGGAAGAAATACGCGATTTCTTGGGCGGCGGTCTCGGGACCATCGGAGCCGTGAACCGTGTTCGCCTCGATGCTCTCGGCAAGGTCGGCGCGGATCGTGCCCGGCGCGGCCTTCTTCGGATCGGTGGCGCCCATGATCTCGCGGTTCTTGGCGATGGCGTTCTCGCCCTCGAGCACCTGCAACATCACGGGACCCGAGGTCATGTACTTGACCAGGTCTTTGAAGAACGGACGCTCGCGGTGGACCGCGTAGAAGCCCTCGGCCTCAACCTGAGACAGGTGGACCATGCGGGCGGCGACGACGCGCAGCCCCGCCTGCTCGAAGCGGCGATAGACCTCGCCGATGAGGTTACGGGCTACGCCATCCGGTTTGACGATCGAAAAAGTGCGCTCCAGCGCCATGGGACAGTTCCTTGTAAAAGTGAATGGGAAACGGGCAATCGCGTAGTTTACCCGCGCGATACCCCTGTCGGCAACGCGAGAACGCGCGCAAGTGACTGGTCTGGAAGGGTTTTTTAGACGTTGAAGCTTTCTCCGCAACCACATTCGCCCTTGGTGTTGGGGTTGCGGAACTTGAAGGCCTCGTTCAGGCCCTGCTTCACGAAGTCGACTTCGGTACCGTCGATGTACGGCAGGCTGTCTCGATCGACGAACACTTTGACGCCCTGGTCTTCGAAGACGATGTCAGCCGGGGTGGTCTCGTCGGCGTAATTGATGACGTAGGCGAAACCCGAACAACCGGTTTTGCGGACGCCGAGACGCAGGCCGATACCCTGCCCTCGTGTTCCGAGAAAGCTGCGGACCCTATCTGCCGCTGCGGCTGTCAATGAAATCGCCATGGTCTCCTCGCTGTGAGTGCTGCCATTGTAATGCGCGGATCAAGGTTCGCCAGCGGCCTTGAGCGCCGCACCCAACGCATCTTCGACCCGAAACAGCCTCCCGAGTTTCTCGGTCGGTAGATTGAACCGGCGGATCCAGTCCCGAGGACCGTCGAGGGTGGGCGCCGAGGCCGGTCGACCCACGATCTCCCCTCGCAAAGCCTCGAGCACCGCCCAGACGTCGGGGCAGGTCGCTGCCCGAAACTCGATGGCTGCGATATGGCGCTCGGCACCCAGGCGAACGAAACAACGGATCCGCGCGCCCTCGCGAAGGCTGCCCGCTTCGCCGACCCCCCAGCCCTCGCCCGCCGGTGACCCCGGGGCATCTTGAGTGCGCAACCTCGCGACGGCCTCGCGCACCGCCGCGGCGGCGTGCACCGCATCCGTCTCGGTGTTGAAGCGGCCGAACGCAATGCGCAGCGTCGACTGCGCGAGTTCGGTCGGTACACCTTGCGCACGCAAGACATAGGACGGCTCACCGCTCGCCGAATCGCAGGCCGCACCGCTCGAGACGGCGATCGTCGGCAGCGCAGCAATCAGGCTCTCCCCCTCGACCCCTTCGATACTGAGCGACACGAGTCCCGGCAGACGATGTACGGGATGGTCGTTCCAGCGCAGACCCGCGACGTCGGCGAGATCGGACCGAAACCGCGACACGAGCGCCTCGACGTGATGCGTATCGGACTCGCGTCGCTCGCGTACCCGCGCAGCCGCCCGACCGAAACCGATGATCTGATGCGTGGCGAGCGTTCCGGGCCGCAGTCCCCTCTCGTGACCACCGCCCCACATGAGCGGCTCGATCCACGGCCGAACTCGCGGCGACACCCACAGGGCGCCGATGCCCTTCGGTCCGTAGAGTTTGTGTGCGGAGATCGACAACAGATCGACGCCGAGCGATTCGACATCGATGGGAAGTCGGCCTGCCGATTGAGCCGCATCGCAATGCAGAAAAACGCCGTGCGCTCGACATACCACTGCGATCGCGGCAATGTCCTGCACGACGCCCGTCTCGTTGTTCGCGTGCATGATCGACACCAGCTGCGTGTCGGGGCGCAGCGCTGCCGCGACCGTCGCAGGATCGATGCGGCCGTCAGGATCGGGCGCGAGCCCGGCCACCTGCCAACCGCGTTTTTCGAGTTGGCGCGCCGGATCGAGCACCGCCTTGTGTTCGGTACGCGACGTCACGAGATGACGTCCGCGATCGGCGCGAGCGCGCGCTACGCCCAAGATCGCGAGATTGTCGGACTCGGTCGCACCCGAGGTGAAAATGATGTCCTCTGCCCTGGCACCGATGAGCGCCGCAACGTCGGCTCGCGCCGCCTCGATGGCGCTTGCCGCGTCACGCCCGTAGGCATGCGTACCCGAAGACGGATTACCGATGCCGAGATCGCCCTTGAGCACCTCGGACATGACCGCCGCCACCACAGGGTCGATCGGAGTCGTCGAAGCGTGGTCGAGAAAGATCGGTTTCACGACTCGGACTTTCCGGACGTCGAATTATTTGATCGGGCGCCGGCTGGGCGTCGTCGACCTTGGATCGCAGTAAAGATACCTCGCAAGATATTCGCTTCGTTTTGATCGAGCTCGGCGCGGTTGATGAAGCGGCGGATACGCTCCATCAGCCGCGTGCCGCTCGTGGTGCGATCGCGGAAGCCCACCTCTTCGAGCACCTCTTCGAAATGCGCGTAGAGACGCTCCATCTCCTCGCCCGTCGCGAGCGGGACGGGCCCGGGCGCCGACACGTGCTGCGCCCCGCGGGCGCGATAGATTTCATAGGTGACGAGCTGCGTCGCCATGGCGAGGTTGAGCGAGGAGTATTCGGGGTTCGCCGGAATACGTAACAGAAGGTGCGCGAGCGAAAGCTCTTCGTTCGTGAGACCCGTGCGCTCGTTCCCGAAGAGCAACGCCACCGGCCCACGAAGACTCTCGGCAACGATACGCTGCGCGCCATCGCGCACATCGAGGACACGGATATTTTGATCGCGATCTCGGGCGGTAGTGGCCACGATGAATCCGCAATCGGCGATGCCGTCTTCGAGTCGATCGACGATCACGGCCTTCTCGAGCACGTCGGTCGCACCGGAGGCTCGGGCACTCGCCTCGGAATGCGGGAACTCCTTGGGGCGCACGAGCACGAGCTTCTCGAGACCCATGTTCTTCATGGCGCGCGCGACCGCGCCGATGTTGCCCGGATGGGAGGTCTCGACGAGAACCACTCGTATGTCGGCGGCGGCGATCATGCGCGTGGTATTCTAGCGGCCTTTTCCGACGCTCTTTGCCAACATGCAGCCACTTCTCAACATTGCCGTGCGTGCCGCGCGTCGTGCGGCGGATCTCATCGTCCGCAGCCTCAATCGGCTCGATTCCCTCGAGGTCTCGAGCAAAGGCCGCAACGACTACGTCACCGAGGTCGACCGGGCGGCCGAGGCCGAGATCATCGCCACCATCCGTCGCTCCTATCCCGATCATGCCTTCCTCGGCGAAGAGAGCGGCCAGATCGGCTCGGGGCCCGTGGAGTGGATCATCGACCCGCTCGACGGCACCACCAATTTCATCCACGGCATGCCGCATTTCTGTGTCTCGATCGGCGCCCGCATTCGCGGACGTATCGACCATGGCGTCGTCTACGACCCGATGCGACAAGAAATCTTCACCGCCTCGCGAGGCGATGGCGCCCATCTCGAAAATCGACGCATTCGCGTGAGCTCGCAGCGGGGACTCGAGGGCGCTCTCATCGGCACCGGGTTCCCTTACCGCGCCAATACCGAATACCTCGATACCTATCTCGCGATGCTCAAAGACGTGATGCTGAACACCGCGGGCGTACGGCGTCCCGGGTCGGCCGCCCTCGACCTCGCCTATGTTGCGGCGGGCAGAACAGACGGATTCTTTGAAATCGGCCTCGGTCCTTGGGACACGGCGGCCGGATCACTGCTCGTCGAGGAAGCCGGTGGTCGCGTCGGCACGCTCTCGGGCGGAGAATTCAAGCACGGCGGCAACATCGTCGCGGCGTCACCCAAAGTCTACGACGCCATGCTCGCCTTGCTCGCGCCGCACCTCACGCCCAAGCTGCGCGAAGACTAAGGCACGATCGTCGTAAACAAATAAACGGCGAAAATCACGAGATGCACGGTGCCCTGCAGGATGGTCGTCCTGCCGGTGCTGAACGACTGGGTGCACACGAGCAGCGACAAAAACAGCAAGACGATTTCGCGATCACCGAGGCCGAGATCAAGCGTCCAGCCCATGGCGATCGAGATCACGGCCAAGGTCGGGATCGTAAGACCGATGGAGGCCAACGCCGAGCCGAGCGCGAGATTCATGCTGGTCTGCAATCGATTGGCACGCGCGGCGCGAAAGGCCGCAAGACTCTCCGGCAACAACACGATCGCCGCGATGAACACACCTGCGGCCGCCACCGGCGCTCCGATCACGATGGCGAGTTGAGTGAGGCTCGGCGCAAGCGTCTTGGCGAGCAGCACGACGGCGATGAGCGCGATCACGAGCAGCAAGAAGGTGAAACCGAGCGGAGCGCGCTCGACGTGCTCGACGGGCTGACCACTTGCAGCGACAGCCTCGTTCTCCGCCAAGATCTTTTCGTGGATTTCATCCAGGAAGTAATCGCGGTGACGGACTGTCTGCACGAACACGAACGCCCCGTAGAGCACGAGCGAAACGAAACCGACGAAGGCCAGTTGTAGCGGAGAGTACGCGCCGCCCGATGCCGAAACCGTGAAGTTGGGCAGCACGAGCGTGAGCACAGCGAGTGCACTCAAGGTGGCGAGCGCTGCACTCACCCCGCGACGGGTGAAGGTCTGCTCACCGTGCTGCCAAGCTCCCGCGAGCATGCACAAGCCCACCATGCCCGTGATGATGATCATCACGGCAGCGAATACGGTGTCACGGACGATGGTCGGTACCGGAGTCTCCGTGCTCAACATCAATGAAATGATCAGCGCCACCTCGATGATGGTGACGGCGACGGCGAGAACCAAGGTACCGTAGGGTTCGCCCACCCGCTCAGCGATGACTTCGGCGTGATAGACCGCGGCAAGCACCGTCACGACCAGTGCTGGGATGACGAGAGCGATGTCGAGCGTCTCGGGCAGCAGCCCACCAAAGATTCCGAGCATCAGCGCGATGATCGGCACCCAAGTTTGCCATCGTCTCAGAATGTCGAGCTTCACGAGGTCAGCACCTCCCGCATGCCGATCGCTGACACTACTCTCCCGAACCTTTGCGCTCGAGCGCATCGACCACCGCGGTCGTGGCCATATCGGCCCCGACATTCACGACGGTACGGGTCATGTCGAGCAACCGATCGGCGCCGAGCACGATGCCGATCCCCTCGGGAGGAATGCCGAAAGTGATCAATAATCCCGCGATGATCGGCAGTGAGCCGCCCGGAATACCCGCCGCAGCGACAGCGCCGAGGACCGCGAGCAACAAGAGCGTGAGCTGCTCGCCGAAACCGAGCGAGATACCGAAAACCTGGGCCACGAAGAGCACGACGCAGCCCTCGTAGAGCGCCGTGCCGGCCATGTTCATGGTGGTACCGAGCGGCAATACGAAGCCGGCGGTCGTCGGCTTGATGCCGAGATCATCGCGCGCGGAAGCCAATGCGGCCGGCAACGTGGCGCTGCTCGAACTCGTCGAGAAAGCAGTGACCAAAACAGGACGGATGGTGCGCCAGAACTCGAGCGGGCCATAACGCGAAAACAACTTGAGCCAGAGAGACATGGTGCCGAACAAGTGCAGCAGCATGACGACGAGACAGCCGATGACGAACACACCGAGCGCGACGAGGATGTCCCAGCCGATCTTGACGACGACGCTGTAGATCATCGCCGGTACCGCAATGGGTGCGAGCTTGAGCGCGAATCGCACGATCCCGGTCATGAGTTCGGTGACGAGCTCGAGTCCCGACTGCAATTGCTGGCGACGACTCGACTGCATTTGCAGGGCTGCAGCGCCGAGAAGAATTGCGAAAAGAATGAGCGGCAAGACCTCGCCGAGCATCGCACGGTCATGCCCCGTGATCGCACCGAGCAAATTACGCGGCATGAACATGTCGACGACGGTCTGGAAACTCATGTCCGGCTGCGCCGACTGCTTCTCGATGAGCTTGCCCGACGCCGTGCCGTATTCCTCGATCAATCGCGCCTTGGTGTCCGCGTCCACCGCGCCACCCGGCTGTACGACGTTCATCATGGCGAGCCCGAGGACGCAGGCGATGGACATGTTCGCGAAGAACAACGCGAACGTGCGGACGGACAGCGGCCCGAGACGCGTGAGCTCGCCGAGTTGTGCCACACCCGCTGCGAGCGAGGCGAACACGAGCGGCATCACGACGAAGAACAGCATGCGCAGGAAGATTTGTCCGATCGGGTCGAATACCTGCGTCGAAACGCTACGCGCGCCCTCGAGGAGTCCCGGGAAGGGATCTCCGAGAACTAGCGTCAGCGCTCCTGCTGCGGCCCCGATGACGAGGCCGAGCAGGATGCGATTGGCGAGCTTGCTATCAGACTCCGCCATGCTGACCGCGGATCAGCCGCGCGGCTTCGCGAGCGGGCTCTTCCAGAACCCGTAAGCGAAGTAGAGCGCGAGACCCACGAGCGACCACAGCACGAACGTGAGCTGGGTCGACGGTGGCAGCGAGAAGAAGAGGAAGCCGCAACCGAGCAGCGACAACGGACCGACGACCCAAACCGCAGGCGTCGAGAACGGACGCGGGCGATTGGGCTCACGCACCCGCAGCACGAGCACACCGACGGACACTGCGAGGAACGCGAAGAGCGTACCGCTGTTGGCGATGTCCGCGAGCACACCCACTGGGAAGAACGAGGCGAAGATCGTCACGGCCACACCCGTGATCAGCGTGACCACGTACGGCGTGTTGAACTTCGGATGAACTTTGGTGAGGGTGTCGGCACCCGGCAGCAATCCGTCGCGGGCCATCACGAAGAAAATACGCGTCTGACCGAAGAGCATCATGAGGATGACCGAGGGCAGCGCGAGGAAGGCCGCGAGACCAATCAGCTGCGACACTTTGTCCCAACCGAGGAGATCGAGCACGAAGGCGAGCGGCTCGCCACTGCACGCCAGCGCCTGCGCGTTTTGCGGAAGGGCGCAGATGGTGGCGAACTCGGCGCTGCCCGGCGGCACCGCTACGCCGGCCGCATTCACCACGGGCTGGGCGCCGACGGAGCCGATCACACCGGCGGCCACGACGAGATAAAACACCGTGCAAATCCCGAGGCTACCGATGAGCCCGATCGGAATGTTGCGCTGAGGATTGGTGGTTTCTTCGGCGGCCGTGGACACCGCGTCGAAGCCGACATAGGCAAAGAAAATCGAGGCCGCGGCACCAGCGATACCGAGTCCCGTGGCATCCCAGAAGCCGTTGGGCGCAAAGGGCTCGAAGTTATCACCCGTGATGGCCGGTACCGCGAGCACCACGAAAATGGTGAGCGCGGCGACCTTGATGGTGACCAGGAACGCATTGACGGTCGCGCTCTCTCGGGTGCCGATCGTGAGCAAGGCCGTGACGAGCAAGGCAATGGTGGCAGCCGGGACGTTCATGATGCCGCCCGCGAACGGACCCTTGGTGAACTGATCGGGGATATCGATGCCGACACTCCGCTCCATCAGCCCGACGAAATAATTGGACCATCCCACCGAAACAGCGCTTGCTGCGACGGCGTACTCGAGCACGAGGGCCCAACCGACGATCCAGGCGATCATTTCGCCCATGACCGCGTACGAGTAGGTGTAAGCAGAACCGGATACCGGGACCATCGAGGCGAGCTCTGCGTAGCAGAGCGCGGCGACCGCGCAAACGAACCCGGCGATGATGAACGAGAGCATCATGCCCGGGCCGGCTTTCTGTGCAGCCTCTGCCGTGAGCACGAAGATGCCGGTACCAATGATGGCACCGACGCCCATCATGGTGAGTTGGAAAGCGCCGAGAGAGCGTTTGAGGCTCTTGCGCTCGGCGTTGGCCAAAATATCGTCGAGCGGTTTGATTCGCAGGTTCATGAAAGATCCCCCTCAGGCTGTATCGCCTGATTCTGATTCGTCCGATTGTAGGGGGGTGAGCCGCCCGACCGCTACTGTCGGACGACCCTCAGAGGGAACGGCAGCCCCTGCCCCAGATCAGGGCAGATCGTCGATCGCCAGCTTCTTGCGGGTGGGGAACAGGCTTTCTGCCGTCAAGCCGCAGTCGAGCGCGACGGCCGAGGCGATGTAGATCGAGGAATAGGTGCCCACCAAAATGCCCACGATCAGAGCCGCCGAGAACGGCTGCAACACCGGCCCGCCGAGCAGTAACAGGACGACAACCACGATCAAGGTGGTCAACGACGTCATGATCGTGCGCGAGAGGGTCTGATTGACCGACTGGTTGAGGACCTCGTCGGGGGCGAGACGCTTGTTCGACTCGAAGCGCTCACGAATGCGGTCGAACACTACCACCGTGTCGTTGAGCGAGTAGCCGATGACGGCGAGCAGTGCGGCGATGACCGACAAGTCGAACACGATGCCTGTAACGGCAAAAAAACCGAGCACGATGATGGGATCGTGGATGGCCGCGAAAATCGCACCCGCCGACAATTGCCAGGCGTGGAAGCGGACGAACACGTAGATGAAAATCAGGATCAGCGTCGAGATCAGCGCCACGACAGCCGAATTTCGTAGTTCGGCGCCCACCTGAGGGCCGACGACATCAAGTCGACTGACCGTGACATTGGGGTCGGCGGCTTTCAGCACGCCCTCGATCTCGCTACGAATCTGATCGGCCGACTGGCCTTCCGGAGGCGGCAGACGAATCGCGACGTCGCGTGAAGAACCAAAGTTCTGCACCTGAACATCTTTGAACCCCGCTTGCTCGAGGCCCGAACGCAGAGCGTCGGGCTTGGCTTCGGTCGTGAACTTCGCCTCAACCGTGATACCGCCCGTGAAGTCGACACCGAGGTTGAGACCCTTCGTAAGTAACGCGGCGATAGACAACACGAACAGCGCGGCAGAGACGACGTACCACACCTTCCGTGCGTTCATGAAACCGATGCGGCTGTTGCTCTTGAAGAATTCCATGTTCGAGTGCTCCTACAAACGCCGCGTCAGATCGACAGCTTTTCGGGTCGTCGCGCACCACCGTACATCAGCGTGAGCAGCGCACGACTGCCGAGCAGCGACGTGAACATCGAGGTGAGAATGCCGAGGGAGAGCACCACCGCGAATCCGCGGATGGGGCCCGTTCCGAACGCCCACAACACGACGCCGGCTATGAGCGTCGTGATGTTGGAGTCGGCGATCGCCGAGAACGCCTTCTCGAAACCCTTGGCGATGGCGGTCTGCGGCGTGACGCCGTTGCGAAGCTCTTCGCGGATACGTTCGTAGATGAGCACGTTGGCGTCGACCGCCATGCCGACCGTGAGCACGATGCCCGCGATGCCGGGCAGCGACAACGCCGCCTTGAACATGGTGAGCAACGCCGTGAGCAACACGACGTTCGAGAGCAACACGATGTTGGCCACGATGCCGAACACTTTGTAATACGCGAGCATGAACACGAAAAGCAGCGCCATGCCGAGCAAGAGTGCCGTGACGCCCTTCTCGATGTTCTCTTTGCCGAGACCCGGACCCACCACACGCTCTTCGATCACGAAAATGGGCGCTGCGAGTGCGCCGGCGCGAAGGAGCAAAGCCAACTCACGCGCTTCGGTTACGGCAAGACCAGTGATCTGGAAACTATTCGAGAAGACGCCCTGGATCGTCGCCTGGTTGATGACCTTCTCTTCCTTGATGTCGCGCTGGATCTTCTGACCACCGACCTCGACGTTTTCACGACGCTGCTCGATGAACACCACGGCCATCGGCTTGCCGAGATTGGTGCGCGTGGTACGAAGCATCTCCTCGCCGCCTGAGGCATCGAGCTTCACCGACACGCCAGGGCCCTGCTCAGTCGCCGCCGTCGTGGCATCGACGAGTTGATCGCCGGTGACGATGATGTCGCGCTTCAGCAAAACCGGCTGACCTTCGCGCGACTCGTAGAGCTTGGAGCCGAACGGCGCGCGGCCGCGCTGCACGGCCTCGGACACGCTGTTCTGGATGTCGACGAGTCGGAACTCGAGCGTCGCGACCTTGCCGAGGATATCTTTGACCTCGGCGGAGTTCTGCACACCGGGCAACTGCACGGCGATGCGATCAATGCCTTGGCGTTGCACCACGGGCTCCGACACACCGAGCTCGTTCACGCGGTTGCGGATGGTGGTGAGGTTCTGCGAGATCGCGTAATCCTGTCGCTCCTTGATCTGCGCATCGGTCAAGAGCACTTGGAGTACCGGACCCGAAGCGCTCGAAATCGAGGACACCGCCAGATCAGGCAGCACGCGACGAACGGCGGCACGCGCCGCAGTGTCGTCTGCGCCCTCGGGCAACAGCACCCGAATACCATTCGGCTTCACCGTACCTTCGGTGACCTGCACCACATCGACGAAGGCGACGTTGTCTTGACCGAGCGCGCGACGCAGATCTTGCTCGTAAACCTCGAGCAGCTGCGCCACGGCGCCATCGACGTCGACCTGATAAAGCAGGTAAAGACCACCACGCAGATCGAGGCCTAGCGGCATGGGTCGCAGACCGATACCGCGCAGCCAATCGGGTGCTCGCGAGGCGAACGACAGCGCCGTCACATAGTCGCGAGAGAAGTTTTCGTTGACGAGATCGCGCGCCTTCAACTGCTCGGGCACGGCATCGAAGTGCAGCATGAGTCGACCTTGGTCAACATAGCTGCGCGAGACCACTACGCCCTTGCCCCGCAGGAACTCCTCGACCTCTTGCTGCCCGCTCGCCTCGACGGCACTACGATCTTTGCGCGCGACCTGCAGTGCCGCATCCTCACCAAAAACGTTGGGCAGCGCGAACACCGCCGCGACGACGAGGACGAGCGCGACGAGCGCGTATTTCCAGCGGGCGAACTCGAGCATGGATCAGCCCTTGAGCGTGCCCTTCGGCACGAGCGAGCTGACCTGGAACTTCTGAACCTTGATGCGCACGCCTTCGGCGATCTCGAGGGTCACGAATCCTTCTTGGACTTCGGTGACCTTGCCGACGATGCCGCCCGCGGTCACTACTTCGTCACCCGAGGAGAGCTTGCCGAGCATTGCCGAATGCTCTTTGGCCTTCTTTTGCTGGGGGCGAATGAGCAGGAAATAAAAAATGACGATGAAGAGCACCATCATGAGCAAGGGTGCGAGCTGTCCGCCGGGGGCGGC
>JBIJCL010000288.1:0-2876 GCA_044344725.1 Steroidobacteraceae bacterium
GATGCGATCGCGGGGCGGAGCGACCTCCGCGGCTGCAGCGATTGTCGAGAAGATATCGAAGTGGGCCGCAGGTCCCGCAACGACTTGCCCCTCGGGCAGACCCGAAGGCCAGCGAATGAAGAAAGGCACTCGAATGCCGCCTTCGAAGTAGGTTGCCTTCCAGCCTCGGTAGGGTTGGTTGCGATGCCCGACGCCCGCGTAGTGGGGTGCGCCGTTATCACTCGTGAAAATCACCAAGGTGTCGTCGTCGAGCCCGCGTTCGCGCAGCGAGGCGAGCAGTCGTCCGATGTTGCGGTCGAGCGAGCGCAACATTGCGGCGTACACGCGTAGCGTGTGGTCTGCGATGAAGGGGAGGGCATCGTAGTCCTCACGGGTGGCCTGTAACGGCGTGTGCGGTGCGTTATAGGCGAGATAAAGCATGAACGGACGGTGCTGATTCGCATCGATGACTCGAATCGCTTCGTCGGTAAAGTAGTCGGTCAGGTATCGATCAGGCTTGAAAACTTCGCCGTCGTTGAATCGGACGCCCCACGGACCATTGGCGACAATGAATTTGGAGATCAGGTCTTTCTCAGCGACCGCAGTCACCACGCGCGGATCATCCTCGGGCAAGTACATGGCTGCGCCATGCTGCAGACTCAAAGATTCATCGAACCCATGCGCATAGGCGCGATATTTTGGACTGTCGCCGAGATGCCACTTTCCGATTTGAACAGTGTGATAGCCCGCTGACTGCAACAACTTCGCGATCGTGATCTCGCTCGTCGGGAGCCCCATGTCCTCGACGGGCGGTTGTCCCACTTCGCGTTCGGCAAAGTATTTTGGAGGTGGATCATCGGGATTTCGGTTGACTCCCGAGGAGATCAGTTTCATGAAGGCCGTCGGCGCCGGCGTGAATTCGAAACCGAATCGCGTGGCATAGCGTCCCGTCATGATGGCGGCACGCGAGGGCGCACAGGTCGCGTTGCCGGAATAGGCTGCCTCGAACCGCACACCTCCGCGGGCGAGACTGTCGATGTTCGGAGTTCCGACTTTACCTTCGGCGACTCCCGCGCCGAGCACGGTCAGATCGTCGTAGCCCAGGTCGTCGACGACGATGAGAATGACGTTAGGCGTTCGACGAGAAACTGCAGTGGTGTCGTCTGCGCGCGCTGCATCGGGCCCGCGTTGCCAAGTGATCTCGCGATAGGGCGCGCTTTCTTGATGGAGCACGTATTTCGCGTAGGCGAGGGCAAGACCCGTTCGTCCGCCTGCCAGGAGGAACAACGCCGTGAGCGTTGCGAAGATCGCAACGACGATGAGGGCCATACGGAATCGACGGGTCATGTTTGAAGGCCGATCAAGTCATTCTCGAGACACCAGAGCCTATCCTGCCCCCAATAGGCCGGCAAACCCGCCACCCGAAAACTCGGTACACCCCACAGTCCCGACGACAAAAGTTCGTTGCGATGGTTTTCGGCGACCGCTCGCCATGATTCGTCCGACAGCGCGGCGGCGACTGCCGATCGGTCGATGCCAGCGCGCCCTGCGATGAGATTGAGCCCGCGCGTGCTGCCCGCATCGATACCCTCGGCGAAGACGCCGCGCAGGAACGACTCGAGGAACGCTTCGCCTGCGCCCTGCTGAATCGCATGATGCAGCACTGCGAGTCCTCTCTCGGCGGGTTTTCCAACGGGATCGGCGATATCGCCGAAGGGCAACCCTAATCGCGTGGCCTCGCGCTTGGCATCGGCCAGGATGTACATCCTTTTGGCGGTTGGAATGGGCAGGCCGCGCATCACCATAGGCAGAACGAACTTCAGTTCGAGCTTCGCCCGATAGTGTTTGGTAAGTCGTCGAACTCGATCGACGGCGAGCCATGTATAGGGGCTGCGCAGCGAGCAGAAAAACTCCACGGTCGGATCGGGTCGTTCGGCTTTGGGCAAGTCATTGACGGGAACGAATCGAAGCGCTGGGGGAGTGATCGGCTGCGGCGATCGTCCAGGTAAAGCAAGTCCGGATTCGATCCATCGCGATTCGAGGTAGTGGAGTCGATCGATGCCCCAGTACCACTCGCCCTCAAAATAAAACGTGGCACCGAGGTAATGTCCGAGACGCTCGCGCAACATACGACCCCGTTCGAGCGAGGTGGCATCGGATCGTAGCCCCGCTGGCGAGACGCCGCCCTTGGGGAGCACGAGACCGAACTGCTGTGCAAGACGTGCGACGTCTCGTCGCGACCAGTCGCGAAGTGACTCAGCTTGGGGCGCCGCGGCGACATCGGGGTGCGGCACCGCGTGACACTCGATGGTGATCGCGTAGTCATTTCGTAGTCGGTCGAGTTGTGTCGCCGCCAGTTCGCTGTAGGGATCATCGAACTGATGGAAGTAATGCACCGTTGCGGGGCTGCCCGCGATGCGTCGTCCCAAAGCTTTGAAGTGACGCTGCACTCCAAGCCTTTTTTCGCTCGTCAAAAAGCGAGCGACACGGCGTCCGATCTGTGTGCGCAAGACGCTCACGGCCGCGAGTCGACTTCGATGGTCGTCGAGCCTGCCGGCAGGGAAAACCAGTCGCCATCGACCCCAACGCGTATGGGCCCGTCATAGCGTGAGCTGGCCTCGCCCAAAAATCGCGCATCGAGGAGTCGGCTCGGAAGGGGCGGGACGATATGGTTGAACACGAGCATCCGTACCCCCGCGCGTTGGGCGATCTCGGCCGCCTCTTCAGGCGAGGTGTGGTAGTTGCGGATGTCTGCCATGACTTGGGCGTAGGCCGTACGCGCATGACGAGCGAAACCGCTCTCCATCAATGCGACGAGTCGGGGCGAGAGCCCCTCGTGGATCAACAGGTCGACGTTCATCGATTCGCGCTCGACCGCGGCGCTCGCCCGAGTGTCG
>JBIJCL010000143.1:0-5238 GCA_044344725.1 Steroidobacteraceae bacterium
CCGATGGCGTTCAGAGCGAGGGCGAGCAGGCGTTTTTGGCGTCCTTGCGTCAGCGCCTCGGTCTCGAGGGCGACGAGACTGCGAAGGTGGCGGCATCACGTGCCGATTCCATCGCTGCGGCGGCCTACGCGCCGGCGGCGTATGCCTCCGCAACCCCTGCCTATGCTCCCGCACCCCCTGCGCATGCCCCTGAGGTTGTTCGCGGAGTCCCCGCAGCCACAGGTGCCGAGCTCGATAAGCGCATCCTCAATTACGCCATTCTCAACGGTGCGCTCGAGCTTCTGCCGCAGTCTTGGGCTTCGATGGCCATAATCCCGTTGCAGGTACGGATGGTGTATCGCATCGGTCAGTCCTACGGGGTCAACCTCGATCAGGGGCACATCAAAGAATTTCTCGCTACTGTCGGCGTGGGTCTCACGTCACAGTATGTCGAGCAGATCGGGCGCAAGCTCGTGGGGGGTCTGCTTGGCAAGGCGGCCGGGGGCATGATCGGCGGTTTGGGTCGCGCAGCGACCGGCATGGCGTTCTCCTTTGCCACGACCTACGCGCTCGGGCATCTCGCCAAGCGGTATTACGCAGGAGGTCGGGTGATGTCGACGGCCTTGCTGCGCAGCACCTACCAAGATCTGCTCGCCTCGGCCAAAGGCACTCAGCAGCAGTACATTCCCGCGATCCGCGAGCGTGCGAGTACGCTGAGCCCGACCGAGGTCATGCGACTCGTCAAAGAATAATCACCGACGGGGATCAGATGAGGCCGCGATCCTGTGCGCGGGTGACGGCCTGGACCTGCGAGTGCACATCGAGCTTTCGGTACAGATTTCGGATGTGGGTCTGCACCGTCGAGATGGCGATTTCCATTTCCTTGCCGGCTTCGGCGTAACTGCGCCCGCGCGACAGATGCTTCAGCAACTCGAGCTCCTTCGGCGTGAGCTCGGCGAGGTCGGCGGCCCGATCGCGTGAGCCCGCAAGCTTGAAGAGATAGCGGGCGAGGGCGGGGCTGATCGGGTAGTTGCCTTGCAGAGTCTGCCGCAGGGCCTCGGCGATTTCCGTGGCGCTGTCTTCCTTGAGCACGTACCCCTGCGCCCCTGCGCGAATGGCAGCGAGCACGCTGCGCTCTGCCGAAATGACCGAAACCACCATGATGGGTACTTCCGGATGCTTGTCGCGCACGCGGCTGACGACTTCTATTCCGCTGATGTCGGGCAGGCCGATATCGATGAGTGCGAGATCGACACGCGCATCCGGAGAGTCGAGATAACGGAGGCCATCGGAGGCGTTACGGAAGCAAGTGGCTTCCCATCCTCCTAGATTTGCGATCGCCGATCGCATGGCAGCCTCGAAAGTCGGGTCATCCTCGACGATCAACGCCATCGGGCTTCGCCCGGAGCCGACAACATCTAGAAGACTCATACGTCGTTAGTTTATGCGAGTCATGTGAGAAGGTGTGCAGTAAAAATTCGTTTTCCCATTTTCATGGGATGTCTGCCCTACGCTGAAAACCATGATCTGCAAAAAACTTTTGTCCCTCGTCACTCGAGAGAAACGCGAGATACGCGGTCGCGGCCGCGTTCGCCTCGCGTGTGAGTGCCGCGGGGTACACGATGCGCGAATGCAGCGAGCGATCGAGTGGGGTCACCACTTTGACCCGTCGCTCCGCGATGGCATCGGTGGCGTACACGATGCCGAGCGGGGCTTCGCCTCTCGCCACCAGCATGGTCGCGACTCGCGCGTTCTCGGCGCGTGCGAGTCGGGGCTGCACGACATTCCAGACGCCGAGGGCGGTGAGCGCTTCGCGCGCGTAGCGTCCGAGGGGTACGAAGTCGGGGTCGCCCGTTGCGAGTCGTCCTCGGTCGAGCCCGCGTATCCAGTCGCCGGCATCGACGCTTCGAAGTCCTGCAGGTTGGATCACCACCAGTCGATTTCCGGCGAGTGGTCGCAGCGTGCGGACATCGATGCGCTGTGTGCGTACGAGTTCGTCCATCCACTTTTGATCCGCGGAGATGAAAACGTCCGCTCGAGCGCCCGCCTCGATTTGCCGCGCGAGTTGGGCGCTCGAGGCGAAGGAGTGCTTGACCGCGATCCCTGTGCTTCGCGTGAACGCAGCGCCTGCATCCTGAAGCACCCCGCTCATCGAAATGGCCGCAAAAACCATCACCGGAGGCTTCGCTGACTCGGCCGCCTGAAGGCTCGCGGCAAGGCACCAGGCCCACATCATCGACCCGAGTACGAGAGACCGCCTGAGTCTGGATTTGAGGGGGCGCGACATCCACCCATTCTAGTCGCGCGTATACTTCTCGCGAGGCCGTAGCTTGGCCAACTTGAAAGAGGCAATACGATGATCTCTCGTCGACAGGCCATCTCCGCGGCCATGCTCAGTGCCATCGTCCCGCTCATGGGTCCCGTGGCTGCGGCGCCCGCGTCTTCGAGGCGACAGGCGGTGAAAGATGTCGCCCGAGGTCCTGTGACCGTCAAGCCGCCGCGTATCGCCGCGGGCGACACGATCGGGCTCATGATCCCCTCGAGTGCTAACTGGGATCCGATCGACATCGACATCCTGCTCGAAGCGCTTGCCGCGCTCGGCCTCAAGGGCAAGCTCGGTCGTCACGTGAATGATCGTTACGGTTATCTCGCCGGTCGCGATGCCGATCGCGCGGCCGATCTCAACGACCTTTTCCGTGATCCTGAGGTCAAAGCCATCCATTGCATCCGCGGTGGTTGGGGAGCCGCGCGCTTGTTGCCGTTGCTCGATTGGTCGGCGATCGCCGCAAATCCCAAAATTTTGATCGGCTACAGCGACATTACGGCCCTGTTGCTGTCACTACATGCGAAAACGGGACTCGTCACGTTCCACGGCCCGAACGGGGCGAGTGAATGGAACCGCACGAACGTCGAGTGGTTACAACGCGTGACGTGGAACGGCGAGGCGGCGACTTTCGCCAATCCTAAAGACACCTCCGATACCTTGGTTCCGTGCGACGACCGTACGCGCACCATTACCTCAGGCAAGGCGCGCGGCAAGTTGCTCGGCGGAAATCTCACCGTGCTGACGGCCATCCTCGGATCACCTTACGTCCCCGACTTCAAAGACTCGATACTCTTCCTCGAAGATGTGCAGGAGGCGCCTTACCGTATCGATCGAATGCTCGTGCAGATGAAGCTCGCCGGTATCCTCGATCAAGTGAAGGGCGTCGTCTGGGGGACGTGCAGCAAGTGCGATCCGGGCGAGGGGTTCGGTTCGCTCACCATCCCCGATATCTTGAACGATCACGTGAAGTCGCTCGGTGTTCCGGCGTATTACGGTGCGATGTTCGGTCACGTTCGTCGTCAGTTCACCCTGCCGGTCGGCGTTCAGGTGGAGCTCGATGCCGACGCGGGGACGTTGACGATGCTCGAATCGGCCGTGACCTAATCCGTTGTCCGCGTCTTCGCAATTACCCGACGATTTTCGTGAGCTCAATCCTGACTTCGGCTCAGGAGCTCTTCGCCGTCGCATTCGATTGATCGCGACGCCTGGCCTCGTGCGCGCGGGGGTCGAAGATTCCTACCATTCGTTTCGACTCGAGCTTTCGCACGCTTCCGGTGTGGTGTCGGGAGTAGGGACCCGCGCGATCCGTTATCCGCTCACCACCTGTCCGTTGGCGAACGAACCCCTTCAAAAATTCATCGGGCTGCCGCTGAGTACGCCGTGGTCCGATCTCATTGCGCGCGAGAATCCTCGCGCACATTGCACGCATCTCTACGATCTTTTTTTCCTCGCGATGACCCATGTCTCGCGAGGCGGACAACGGACCTACGACATCACCATCCCCGATGAAAATCCGGGTCCCGTCTGGTCGACGGTACATCGCGACGGGATCGAGGTGCTGCGTTGGAAAACGCAGACAGGGGTCGTGCTCGAACCTTTCTCGTTGGCGGGTCGCCCGTTGCTCAAGGGATTTTCGCGCTGGGCGAGTGAGCGGCTCTCGGGCGATGAGCTCGAAGCCGCACTCGTGCTGCACAAGGGTTACTTCGTGAGTCGCGCACGGCGCTTCGACATCGCCGGCGGAGCGGGGCAGCGGGTGGCGAATCTCGAGGTGATGCGCGGAGCGTGCTTCAGTTACTCGGAACCGCGGATGTCGGTCGCCGTGCGCATGGCGGGTCACGTCATCGACACAAGTTCGCCTACAACGCCGCTACTCGAAGAAATGTTTTAGGCGAAGGTGCAGGCGCGACTTGATCGAAGACGCGTTTACTTGTCGAAGCCGCGGAATTCTGCGAGTTCGTCGACGCTGATGCGTGTGCGCTCGAATTGATTGACGGCTTTGCTGCGGTCTGGATATCCGACAGCCATACCGCAATACACCATCTCGTCAGTTCCCAACTCGAACATCTTGGCGAGTTCGGGCCGGAACGCCGCCCAGGCTTCCTGCATGCAGCAGCCGAGCCCGCGCTCTTCGATGAGGAGTGCGACGGTTTGGATCAACATGCCAAGATGCGCCCACTGCCCGTGGGCAACGCGACGATCGATGACAAAGAAAAGACCAACGGGCGCCCCGAAGAATTCGAAATTGCGGGCGACTTGTTTGAGACGAGCCGGTTTATCCTCGCGCGGAATGCCGAGGGCCCGATACATGTCCTCGGCGAGCGCGAAGCGCCGTGATCGCAGAGGCTCCCACAGGTTCGGGGGATAAATCGGGAAATCGTCCGAGCTCGCAAGGCCCGCGTCCGGCTTGGCCTGAGCCATGCGTACGACCGCATCGCGCTCAGCCCCTGCGACGGCGATGATCTTCCAAGCTTGCACATTGCTGCCCGAAGGCGCCCAGCGCGCCGCGTCAAAAATATCGCGCAGCACGGACTCGGGGATGGGGTCGGGGAGGAAGTCGCGGATGGACCGGCGACCGCGAACGGCATCAGAGACATTCATGTTTCACTTCTTGCCGAACTACGGCGCAACTCGCGGAACCCACAGCCGGGTTCAACGCGCGCAAGACTATCCGACCCGTGGATCGAGGTGAAGGTGTCTGTGAATGTCCTGCAAGCAAACGTACTGAGCTAGGTTGGGTCGCGAGATTAAAAAGGAGGCGGCATCTCCGGAGGCAAAGGGTAATTTGTTGCATTCTGGAGTGGGGCTAGGGTACGGTGCCGACCGAGTTTAGATTGGTCCAGTTTGGAGTCTTAAATGCGGTCGATCGGAGCCGCGACTGTCACAGGGTGGCCACTTCGAGCCGCGCTGATGCTGTCGTTTTTGCAGTTGGTAGA
>JBIJCL010000103.1:0-6523 GCA_044344725.1 Steroidobacteraceae bacterium
GATCGCGTTCTCCCCGTCCTCCCGTGAAATCGCAGCCGGTCGTACGGTCCGTTTGGCCTGGACCACGACTGGAGCGCAGCGCTGCGTCGGCAGCGGCCCGGGTTGGTCTCGAACCTATGAAGGGAAGGCCGCCGCTCAGGGCAGCTTCACGACCGTGGAGCTCAACGCTCGTAACAATGAATTCAGCTTCACTTGCACAGGCGCCGGAGGTACGAGCGTTCGGAGTCTGACGGTGACGGCGTTGTCCCAGCCGAAGGTGACGCTCGAGGCGAGTTCGGATCGGGCGCTGCCTGGCGGCTCGGTGCAGCTCACCTGGCGCAGTCAAGATGCGACGAGTTGCACGGCTAGCGGAGCGCCCTTTACGGGTACCAAATCCACCTCCGGAACCGAGCGCCTGAGTGATCTGACCAAAGGCACGAAGACGTTCAAGCTCAGCTGTAAGGGCTTGGGCGGATCAGGCTCGGATGATCTAAAGGTCACGGTCATCGCGAAACCCACCCTCACGTTCAGTGCGAGCAGGGCGCAGATCGCAGAGAACTCGGGCACGCAGTTACGCTGGCGATCGACCGATGCCTCGGGCTGTCTCGCCTCGGGCGACTGGAGCGGCCCTCAAAACACCTCAGGGAATGTTGCGACCGGTAATCTCTCGAGCGACCGACGTTACACACTCACCTGCACGGGGCTCAACGGCGACGTCAAAGAAACAGTCACGGTCGAGGTGGTGGCCGCGCCGGTCGTGAGTCTCTCGATCTCCGATGAGGTCGTCGCCCCGGGCGAGAGCGTGACGCTCGATTGGGCAGTTGAACGTGCGCAGAGCTGTACGGCGAGCGGCGGTCCTTTCACGGGATCAAAGAGTGCTTCGGTTGGCAGAGAGACGCTGAGCAACCTCACTAGAGGGGCGAGGACCTTAAAGCTCACGTGCAAAGGTATTGGCGGAACAACTTCTGCCGAAGTGAAGCTCAACGTTATCGCCAAGCCCACGCTGACTTTAAGTGCCTCCCGCTCGCCGATCGGTGAGAACACTGGCACGCAGTTGCGCTGGCGTGCGACCGACGCGACAAGCTGTCTTGCGTCCGGCGACTGGAGCGGTCCTCAAAATACCTCCGGTAGTTTCGACACGGGTGCTCTTGCGAGCGACAAGACCTACAGACTCACCTGCACCGGGCTCAATGGTGAAGTTGAAGAGACTTTGACAGTCGAGGTGATCCCCGCGCCGACGGTTAGCCTCTCACTGAGCGACACGCTCGTTGAACCCGGCACTGCCGTGACAGTCTCATGGGAGAGCGAGTACGCCCAGAGTTGTTCGGCAAGTGGCAGCGGATGGTCGGGTAGTCGAGAGCTCACAGGGACAGAGAGCGTGACCTTCGCGACGCCAAATAAGCGAGTGTTCACGCTGACCTGTCGCGGAGTGGGAGGCTCAAAGACGGCGACGGCCGATCTCGGAGTGTTCCCCCGACCACAGATCCTTTCGTTCACGGCCGATCCGTCCCCGGTTCAAGCGGGACAGACGACGACGCTCAAATGGCAGACGCAGGACACGAGGTCGTGCACGGCCTCTGGCGCATGGAGTGGAACTCAGGCTCGTAACTCGACGGGTAAGGCGTCGCCAGTGCTGACGCAGCGCACGAATGTGCTCACGCTGACGTGCCAAGGCGACGGCGGTGAGACGTCCGAAAGTGTGACGGTCGAGGCGCAAGGTGCGCCGGAGATCACGCTATCGGCCGATCGAACGCTCGTCACGTCCGGTGAGAATGCGACGCTGACTTGGACAAGCACGGACGCCACGAGTTGTACGGCGAGTGGTGCGTGGTCGGGTAACAAGGCTCTTTCGGGAAGTGAGACGAGCGCTGCGCTCGAGACGGGGAGTTACACGTTCACCTTGAACTGTACGAACAAGGTAGGGTCTGACACAAAGAGTGTGAGTGTCGAGTCGGCGAAACCCGAGGCCGCCATCGATGTGGCGACGCTCGCCTTCGGTGATACGGGTGCGGGCCTCACGCCGCGACGAAGTCTGAAGGTAACGAATACGGGCAAGGTCCCGCTCACGGCGCTCTCGGCGACGCTGGTTGGCGCGAACGCGGATCAGTTCGCTCTGACCTCGAATTGTGCAGCGACCCTCGCCGCGAATGCAGCGTGCTCGGTCGAGGTGACGTTCCGGCCGACGGGTTTCGGTGCGAAGAGCGCGACCCTCGAGATCAGCGGTGCAGGCGCTAGTCCGCTCGCGGTCGCATTGTCGGGAACGGCTGCGTTCCAAGCGTTCACCGTCTCGAAGAGCGGCGCGGGATCGGGCACGGTCGCGAGCAGCCCCGCCGGGATCGATTGCGGCAGTGGCTGTACGGCGAATTTCAATATCGGCACGAGCGTGACGTTGACCGCGACGGCGGCGAACGACTCCACGTTTACCGGCTGGAGTGGAGCATGCACGGGGACTGCAGCCTGCACCGTGACGGTGGACCAAGCGAAGAGCGTGACGGCGACGTTCACGCTGAAGAAGTTTGCGTTGACGGTTGCGAAGGCCGGCACCGGTAGCGGCTCGGTGACGAGCGATCCGACGGGGATCAGTTGTGGCGAGGCGTGCAGCGGCGACTACACGATCGGCACGAGCGTGACGTTGACGGCGACCGCCGCGAACGACTCGACCTTTACGGGTTGGACCGGCTGCGCGACGACGAATGGAAATGCCTGCACCGTAACGGTGGACCAAGCGAAGAGCGTGACGGCGACGTTCACGCTCAAGAAATTCGCGTTGACGGTTACGAAGGCGGGCGCCGGTAGCGGCTCGGTGACGAGCGATCCTACGGGGATCAGTTGTGGCGAGGTATGTGAAGGCGACTACACGATCAATACCGCTGTGACGCTAACTGCCGCAGCAGCAAACGACTCCACATTCACGGGCTGGAGCGGGGCGTGCACGGGGACTGCAGCCTGCACCGTCACGATCGATCAAGCAAAGAGCGTAACGGCGACGTTCGTACTCAAGACGTTCGAGCTTGCGGTGGTCCGCACCGGTTCCGGCAGCGGCACCGTGACCAGTGTGCCCGCGGGCATCGAATGCGGTACCGATTGCGCGGAGACCTACACGATCGGTACGAGCGTAACGCTGACTGCTACGGCGGCGAATGACTCCACATTCACGGGCTGGGGTGGCGCGTGCACGGGTACCGCAGCCTGCACCGTGACGATGGATCAAGCGAAGAGCGTAACGGCGACGTTTGCGTCAAAGACGCCCGTACTGACCGTGACGAAGGCGGGTTCCGGCCGCGGCAAGGTGACGAGCAGTCTCACAGGTATCGATTGCGGTGAAACCTGCAGTAGCGATTTCACGATCGACACCAGCGTGACGTTGATCGCGACGGCGGAAAACGACTCGACCTTTGAAGGCTGGAGCGGAGCGTGCACGGGCACCGCAACCTGTACGGTGACGATGGATCAAGCGAGGAGCGTGACGGCAACGTTCGCGTTGAAGACATTCGCACTTTCGGTGTCGAGGTCGGGTAATGGCAGTGGCACGGTGACGAGCAGCCCAGCGGGAATCAACTGCGGCAGCACGTGCAGCGCAAGTTTCAATGTCGGCTCCAGCGTGACGCTCACGGCATCCGCGGCAAACAACTCGACGTTTACGGGTTGGAGTGGGGCGTGCAGCGGAACGGGCAGCTGCTCCGTTACGATGTCGGAAGCGAGGAGCGTTTCTGCGGCGTTCGAAGCGGGTTTGAGCGCTGCGGACTTGTCTTTGTCACTCGATGTGCTCGGCTATGCCGAATCATCCGTCTCGGGGGTGATCAGCGTCAGCGGAGCGGGTAACTCATCGGTCGAGTTCTCGATTGAGACGCCGGGTGAATACGGCACGGCAACGATCAACTCGACCACGGGCACCGTCACCTATACCGTGATCGGCTCACCCGCGGTTGTTGCGACTTCTGACCAAGTCGTCGTCAAGGTCACCGCCGGTGCCGCATCGACCACCGCTCGCGTCAATGTGTCGTTGCGACACGACCCCTTATTCGCTTACCAGTGGCACCTGCGTAATGTCGGCCAGTCCACCTTCGCCGATGTGTCGCCGACTCCAGGGGCCGATATCAATGTCGAATCGGCCTGGGCCGCCGGATATTCAGGCAATGGTGTCAAGGTCGCGGTGGTCGATTCGGGTCTCGAAATCGGTCACGAGGATTTGCTTGGCAATATCGACGTCGGTAAGTCGATCGATTTCGCGACCGACGGTACCGATCCGACGTATTTGAAGCCCGCAGCGAGCGACTATGGTGACCCGGGAACGAAAGTCGCCGGCATCATCGCGGCGCAGGCGTTCAATGGTAAGGGTGGCCGTGGTATCGCGCATCGGAGTCGACTGCGCGGTTACAACCTCGCTAGGTACGATGCGTTGTCACTTTTTGGTCGCGCATTCGGACTAGACCCGCGCAGCGAAGACGCCGACATCTTCGTCGGAAGCTATGGAAGCGGCAACCAACTCATGCCGAGCTCAAACTCGTCAAAGATTGCGGTTCTTAATACGACAACCTCTCTTCGCTCCGGGAAGGGCGCGGTGGTGGTTTTCGGAGCAGGAAATAATTTCGAAAATAACGGCACTGCATTTTCACAAAATAGCTGTGATAACAGCCCTACAAGTATTCCGGTGTCGTGCAGTATTCCGGCGGCCGACGACTTCAAGCAAAGTATCGTTCCGATAATCGTTGGTGCGCTTGCGGCGGATGGCAAAAAAGCGTCGTACTCCAATGCATCGTCGTCGATTTGGGTTAGTGCGCCCGGGGGAGAGTTTGGGTATCAAGCCTCCGTGGCGGGATCGGCCTTGACTGCCAATGCCTACAAACCCGCGATCGTGACCTCGAATACGAGGGGCTGCGCCAACTACTCAGGATCACGGAATACGTTGGATCGTGCGGGCCTGAATCCGTTGGCGGCGAGTTGCCAGTACACGGCCTCGATGAACGGAACGGGCGCTGCCGCCGCGATGGTTGGAGGTATTTCCGCGCTCATGCTCGAAGCAAACCCGAATCTTGGATATCGCGATGTGGCTCACATCTTGGCGATGACGGCCAAGAAGGTAGATCCCACTTTTAGCGGAGTGTCCGCCACCTTGGCGAATGCATCACGGAATTTAGAGCCGGGCTGGATCACGAACGCCGCAGGCTACAACTTCTCGAATCGTTATGGGTTTGGTGCCGTGGATGCCGGCGCGGCGGTCGCCATGGCTAAAACGTATTCCGACTTTTTGCCGAAACAGGCGCTGGTTTCAAGGTCAGTTCGTCTTACGTCCAACCTGAGTGTTGGTGCCAGTGGGCGGGTCGTGAATTTTGCGATTAGTAGCAGTCTCTCCAAGACGGAGAGAGTCTCTGTCAAAGTGAGCTTGTTCATGCGAGATTTTGGTTCAACGGGCACTTCTTGCAATCAGATTGAACTGACATCGCCTGCTGGAACTCGCTCAGTGTTGCTCAACGCAAGGAACGGGTTCAAGAATTCTTGGTTAACAGATGTGTTGCTCTCATCCAATGCGTTTTATGGTGAGAATCCAAACGGTACTTGGCAGATGACCGTCTATGACTGGTGTCCCAATTCGTTTAGTTCGACGCCAACCCAGTTCTCTTCTACGGCGTTTCAAGAATTCTCTTTGGTGGGGCACTAGCTATGAGTCGTGTCATCAAAGCGTTGCTCCTATCTGTAATTCTCGGAGCGCCGATATCTCTCGTGGCGGACCAACCAGTCGCCTCGGTGCGGATGATCCAGCCGCCAGAGGATCAGGTCGTGCGTTTGGCCGGGACCGATCTTGGCGTCTGGGTATCCCGTCGCGCGCTGATGGGTGAGCGTGGTCCGACCGATATCGAATCCGTGAGGTTGGCCGCGAGCGGAGATCCGATCAGCACGCGAGAGAGAGGAGTAGTGTTCAACTACGGAATGCGCGCTTACGGCCTGATATCGGGAGAGATCGCCTTCGAGGTCTCGCCGGACTTCGATCCTCGTTCGTTGAGTTGGGTCGCAACGCCCTCGCCAAAACTTTTCGTGCCGCCGTCGGTGTACCTAGTGAATGCTCCGACCGGGTCAGAGTTTCTGCGCGTCATGTCGATGCTCAAAACATCGAAGTCTGTTCGGTGGGTCGAGCCATCGGTCAATTACATTCCGTTTGCGATCGAGTGACGACCCCGTAGGAAACGCCGCCGCACGGGTGGCGTTTTAGTTGATGGTGGAGGCGGCGGGGACATTTAAAAACGGAATTAAATGAAGCACTTGAAACGGCTCTGGCCTCGGCGTGCTTCGCCCGAGAAACCACCAAGACGAGCTTCGATACTGGTTTTCGTACTGGTTTTTTGACGGGGATCTAAGAGCACGTTAGGTGTCAAAAGTGCACGGTTTGTTTGGATGCACTCAAAGTTTTATTACGCTCAAAGAATAATTTGTTGCAATTCTGCGTCTCGCTAGGGTACGGTGCCGATTGAGGGGGTAGGTTCGTCCGGTACGGGGTTTGCGATGCGGTCGACAGGTACCGCGTTCTTTAGCGTGATTGCGTGGCCAC
>JBIJCL010000269.1:0-3218 GCA_044344725.1 Steroidobacteraceae bacterium
CGAAGTGACCTGCCTTCCCAAGGATCTGCCGGAAGAGATCAAGCTCGATCTGTCGCAGATGAAGCTCAACGAGTCCAAGTACATCTCGGACATCGAGTTGCCGGCGGGCGTCGTCGCGACGGCCGTGCTGCAAGGCAAGGACCAAGTCGTGGTGTCGATCCACAGCCCGCGTGCGGAAGAGCCGGAAGCGGCTCCGGCCGAGGCGGCTGCTGCGGCGGCCACTGCGGCTCCGGCTGCGGGAGCCGAGGCGAAGAAGGAAGAACCGAAGAAGGACGCTGCGAAGAAATAATTTCGCGGCGCATTCATCGGTCTTCCTCTGGAAGACGCCAATGGAGGCCGCCCCACAGGCGGCCTCCGTTTTTGCGGAGGTCGAGTGGCAGGCACAGTGCTCAAGCTCATCGTGGGACTCGGCAATCCTGGCGAGAAATACGCTCGGACCCGACACAACGCGGGCTTCTGGTTCGCCGACGAGATCGCGCGACGGTACGGTGGCGTGTTTCGTGCCGAATCGCGTCACCAGGGCGAGCTGGCTCGTGTGCGCGTGACGCTCGACGGTGGCGCACAAACCGAGATCTGGCTGCTGAAACCCCACACCTACATGAACAAGAGCGGTGCTGCGATCAGCTCGCTCGCGAACTTCTACAAAGTGGCGCCCGGCGAAGTGCTCGTCGCGCACGACGAGCTCGATCTTCCGGTCGGCGTGGCGCGCCTGAAGCTCGGCGGTGGTCACGGCGGGCACAACGGACTGCGCGATACCATCGCGACTCTCGGAGCCGACTTCTGGCGCATGCGTCTCGGCATCGGGCACCCCGGCCACAAGGATTTGGTGCACGACTACGTCTTGCAGCGCGCGCCGGCTGATCAGGAGCGTGCCATCGAAACTGCGGTCAACAATGCGGCGGATGTGCTTCCGGTGCTGCTCGCTCAGGGCACCGAAAAAGCGATGAACCGCCTCCACACACAGGACTGAATTCATGGGAATCAAGTGCGGCATCGTCGGTCTGCCCAACGTCGGCAAATCGACTCTCTTCAACGCGCTGACGCGTTCGGCAATCGCGGCGGAGAACTACCCGTTCTGCACGATCGATCCGAACGTCGGCATCGTACCGGTGCCCGATCCGCGCCTCGATCAACTTGCTGCGATCGTCACTCCGGAGCGCATCTTGCCGACGACCGTGGAGTTCGTCGACATCGCAGGGATCGTCAAAGGCGCTTCGACCGGCGAGGGGCTCGGCAACAAGTTTCTCGCGAACATCCGCGAGGTCGATGCCATCGCGCACGTCGTGCGTTGCTTCGTGAACGATGACATCGTGCACGTGTCAGGTCGTATCGATCCGCTTGCCGACATCGAAACCATCAACACCGAGCTCGCGCTGGCTGATCTCGAGACCGCGGAAAAAGCGCTGCAGCGTGCCGAGAAAGCGGCCAAAGCGATGGACAAAGAAGCGATCAAGGCGAAAGAGGTCATTCGCCGTGTCCGCGATGCGCTCAACGCGGGGCAGCCGGCCCGTGCGGTCGCGCTCGATGAGATCGAGCAGCCCATCGTCAAAGAAATGCAACTCTTGACGTTCAAGCCCATGCTTTACGTCGCGAACGTGCAGGAGGGCGGGTTCGAGAACAACCCCATGCTCGATACCGTGCGCAAGCACGCGGCCGCAGAAGGTTCTCAGGTCGTCGCGGTCTGCGCGGCCATCGAAGCCGAGATCTCGCAACTCGAGGATGCGGATCGCGCCGAATTCTTGAAGGATCTCGGACTCGAGGAGCCGGGTCTCAACCGCGTGATCCGCGCGGGTTACGCGCTGCTCGGCCTGCAGACGTATTTCACCGCTGGCCCGAAGGAAGTTCGCGCCTGGACGGTCAAGAAAGGCGCGACTGCGCCGCAGGCGGCGGGCGTCATCCACACCGACTTCGAGCGCGGATTCATTCGCGCCGAGGTGATCGCCTTTGACGATTACGTCACGCTCAAGGGCGAGCAGGGAGCCAAAGAGGCGGGCAAGCTGCGTCTCGAAGGCAAGGAGTACATCGTGCGCGAGGGCGATGTGATGCACTTCCGATTCAACGTTTGAGGGTACTTCGTAGATGGAAGCATTTCTCGTCTCGACCGGCATCGTGGCGCTCGCCGAAATTGGCGACAAGACGCAGCTGCTCGCACTCGTGCTGGCGGCAAAGTACCGAAAACCCCTGCCGATCATTCTCGGAATCCTCATCGCGACGCTCGTGAACCACGCCGTCGCAGGTTATGTCGGCGCTTGGGTGGCGTCGGCGGTCGGCGCCGAACTCATGCGATGGATTTTGGGTGTGTCGTTCCTGGCGATGGCGGCGTGGATGCTCGTGCCCGACAAGTTGGACGACGACGAAGGCGCAAAGCCGGCGCGCTATGGTGTGTTTCTCACGACGTTCATCGCGTTCTTCATCGTCGAGATCGGCGACAAGACCCAAATCGCGACTGTCGCGCTTGCGGCGAAGTACGCCTCGCTCGTTGCCGTCGTCGGTGGTACGACGCTGGGCATGATGCTCGCTAATGTTCCGGCGGTGTTGCTCGGTGAGGTTGCGGCAAAGAAATTACCGATGCGTCTGGTCCACGGTATCGCCGCGACGATTTTCGCGGTGCTCGGTGTGCTTGTTCTGCTCGGCGTCGGCGGCGATCTCGTCGGCTAGATCAATCCGAGCGGCAGCTCGGTGGTGTTTTTCGTCTCTTCGATCACCATGCGTGATTCGATCGACTGCACCCCGGGGATTTGCGCAAGCTTCCCTTGAACGAAATTGTTGAAGTCCTCGATGGTGCGCGTGGCGACGAGCAGGATGAAGTCGATGTCACCCATCAGCACGTAGCATTGCAGCACCTCGGGAAAGCTCACTACCTTGTTCTTGAATTTCGGCAGCGATTGCCAGCCGTGACTGGCGAGTTTCACGTTTACAAATACGAGCACCTCGAGCCCCACCTTTTCGCGTGAGAGCAGAGCGACACGCCGTTTGATGACGCCCGCTTGTTCGAGCAGGCTGATGCGGCGCCAGCAGGGCGACTGTGAAAGCCCGACGTCTTTGGCGATATCGGCCGTGGAGCGCGTGGCGTCACGCTGAACCTCATTCAGGATGGCGACGTCGTATTTATCGAGCTTCATGGATTGCGGGCCCAAAAGATTTAACGATATTGGATAATTTATTCCCAAAATGCCGGGGTGGCAAACAGATCTAGTTATGCTCGTCGGCGAGTCCTG
>JBIJCL010000270.1:0-3211 GCA_044344725.1 Steroidobacteraceae bacterium
AAAAATTTTTCGGCGCGCGAGCGCCCGAGGTCAGCGCGTAGGCAAGGTTGCGGCGTACCAGCCGATTGCGATCGACGCTGCAATCAGCAGCGTCACGACAAGCACCAACATGATTCGCCCGAACGTCATCTGGCGAACTCCTAACGCAACGACAATTGACCCTTCTCGTTGAAGGGGACGGTACGGATGAGACCGCTGTCGAGCTTCACTTCGCCGCGCAACACGTACGAGATTTCGCTCGGCGCTCGCCCGTCCTGACGCGTACGATCGAGAAGCTTGAGCAGCGTGCCGGCGAGATTGGCCGTCACGAGCATGTCGAACTCCGCCTCGCCTCGCGCCGGCACGACGAAGCTGCTGCCGGAGAGTCCTCGACCGAGCTCTTCGCCACCCAACTCGATGGTGTACGTGACGCCACGAACTCGAAGCTCGCGATCATTAGGGTTTTGCACGCGCATTCGTGCGCGCAGGCGCTGCTCGAAGAAATCGCCTTTGACGAGCTCGACGTTCGCCACGGCGAGCTTGGGCGCTTCGAGCCGCGGCCCGAACGCACCGCAGGCTGGCAGCAACGCCATCAGCACAAGAAGGGCAAGTCGCTTGCGAATCACGAACAGGATTCCCGCAACGTGGACCAAGAACATCACAAGTCTACTCGCTAGCCGGAGGCGGCAGTAGGCTCGAATCGACACATCCCAACCCCTCGGAGTTCCTCATGTTCGGCCACGTACACCAAGCCCTATTGCGCACCGCGCTCTGCCTGCTCGCCACGATGAGTGGCGCCTCGCTCGCCGCGCAGCAGCCGCCTGCCTCCAGCGACGCGGGCGGTCATTGCAGCTTCAACCTACAGAACCAGTGGGCGGGGCCTTACAAGGCCTGCGTCGATCCCGCGACGGCCGCTCAATGCGAAGAGACCGGCAAGCGCGATCAGAACAGCGGTGCCACGTTTGCGCCCGGCGCTTGCCCGGCATCGGGTCGGGTGGGAACCTGCGCCAAGCCTGATTCCTCGGTGCATTACTACGACGGCGATGCGAGCAGCATCGAGGTCGGTTGCGGCTTTCAGGGCGGCACTTGGAAAGCAGGAAGCTGACTAGTACTTGATAAGTAATAGTAATTATCAAATACTACTGATGATTGATTACTAGTACTCACAGCAAGTTCCAGAAAGATCTCAACGCCGGCACTTTGGCGCTCGTGCTGCTCGCCACCCTGGCGAGCAGCGATGAGGACCTCTACGGGTATGACCTCTCCCGTCGCCTCCGTAGCTTTGCGGCCGACGGTGAAAACCCGTTCGCCGACGGAAGCATCTATCCCGTCCTTCGGAGCCTCTCGGCGGCGGGGTTGTTGACGAGCCGAATCGTGCCGTCTTACTCCGGCCCGCCACGCCGCTATTACCGCATCACGGAACTCGGCCGCGACGCGCTGACCGAGTGGACGGCCCGTTGGAAAGTGACAAGAGCCTTGGTCGACGCCTGCCTCGGTTCGCCCGTCGCGAGTATGCTCCCCACGACATGAACAAGTTCATCACCGGCTTTCTGATCTTGGTCTTCAGCGCGTTGCTCGGTGCCGCCGAGCCCGCGCTGCAAGATCTCTCGACTTATCCGACGAGCAAAATCACCGTGCGAACGGCCAGCGGCCCGCAGCAGTTCGACGTGTGGATCGCCGATACCCCCGCTCGTCAGCGACAAGGCTTGATGTTCGTTCGGGATCTTCCCGCCTCGCAGGGCATGCTGTTCGTCAACGAAGCCCCGCGCGTCGCGTCGTTCTGGATGAAAAACACCTTCATTCCGCTCGATATCCTTTTCTTCGACGCCAGCGGGCGACTGGTCGCCGTGTTCGAGAACACGACCCCGCAATCTTTGGACCCGATCGGCCCCGCGGAGCCGGTCAAATGGATACTCGAATTGCGAGGCGGCGAAAGCACTAAACGCGGGATCCGGCCCGGCGATCGTCTGACCGGTCAAAAGTAACCCGAGCCCGGTCCGCCGGGCCTCGAAGCTGCGCTCGCAGACGCCTCTCGTTGTAAAAAAACAACGGTATCGGGCTTGGTTTTCCCGATTCTTTGATTAACATGTGGTGATAAGCAAAGTGAGGCGTTTTAACGCCCGCTTTCCAGTGTTTCCCACTCATCAGAAGGACTACATCCGATGACCTCAACCCGAAACAGCGTCCCTTGGGCGGTTCGGCTTGCCGTTTTGGCAAGTGCGGCCGTCGTCACGGCTTCGCCTGGCTTTGCCCAGACGAGCGGCGCCAGCGTCGACGATCTCGAAACCGTGATCGTCACCGGTTCGCGCATTCGTCGTGCCGAAGCGGAGACTGCGCAACCCGTCGCCGTCATCAGTCGCGAAGACATCGAGAATCAGGGCTTCACGTCCGTTGCGGACATCCTGCAGAACACCACGGTGACCGGCGCCCCGCCGATCAGCCGCGCCTCGCCGCTTTCGGCGGGTGAAAACGCGGGTGGCAACTACATCAGCCTTCGCAACCTCGGTGCGTCGCGCACGCTGGTCCTCGTCAACGGTCGTCGCATGCCGATCTCGACGAGCGGTCTCGCCGACGTGTCGCTGCTTCCCTCGGTCGCCGTCGAGCGCCTCGACATCCTCAAGGATGGCGCCTCGTCGATCTACGGTTCCGACGCCATCGGTGGCGTGATCAACCTGATCACCCGCAGCAAGTTCACCGGCACCACTGCCAACGTTTATTTCGGCGAATACGGCGAAGGCGATGGTCTCACCAAGCGCGTCGATTTCATCACCGGAATTTCCGGCGAGAAGGGCTCGATCGCCGTCGCGGCCGAGTGGTCGGAAGAGCAGCGCGTCAGCGCCGCCGATCGTCCGTACTCGTCGACCCCGCGCAGTTCGTTGCACCCGACCGACGGTTGGACGGTAGTCGGTCAGTTCGGTGGCTTCCAGACCACCGCGACGACCCCCATCCCGGGCGTGGCGACCGGTACTCGCGTCGTCCTCATTCCGGGCGCCGATCCGCGTTTGCCCTCAAGCTACCGCGCGCAAAATCTCAACAGCGGTACTTGCACGGGCGCCACGGAAGCAGCCGGCTGTACGCCGGGCTCCGTCGCCGACAAGAGCAACACCAACCTGCAGACGGATCTTCGTACGCCGTTGAAGCGTCGCTCGGTCAACATCGATGGTCTCTACGACATCAACGACGCCGTCGCGCTGCGTATCAACGCACTCTATAGCGTGCGTGAGTCGGAGCG
>JBIJCL010000026.1:0-11953 GCA_044344725.1 Steroidobacteraceae bacterium
TACATTCGGACAGCCGGAAGTTCGTCTCAATCTTTTGCCCGGTTATGGCGGTACGCAGCGGCTTCCGAGGCTGCTCGAGCAGGCGGGGCATCGCGCGCCGCTCGTGCGTTCGCTCGAGATCATCATGGGCGGTCGAACGCTCGAGGCGGCGGAAGTACATGCCGATGGATTGCTGCACGCCTTGTCGGACGACAACGAAGACGTGCTGGCACTCGCGACACGACTCGCGCGCGAGTACGTCGCAGCACCTGCGGGACGCAATCTCGTCGCAAAGACTTTTGCGGCGCGCAGAGCAGCCAATGCGGCGTGGCAATCGGCGGGTCGAGACGACTTCGACAAGGCGCTCGCTGATCCTGAAGTACGGCGTTTACTCGCGCAGGCGGATGCCGTCGGCCGCGGCCCTACGGCGGAGCGCATTTTCGACGCCGTGAAGACGGGTTGGCATCAAGGCATCGGCGCGGGGCTCGCTCGCGAGGCGCAGTTGTTCGCCGAAGCGATCGTCGACCCGCAAGGTGGTAAGGCGGGCATTCGCGCATTCTTCGACAAGCAAAGCGCACCGTTGCCGACCCGACGCGCCGCAACACCCGCGACGGAGCAGGTGGTAGATCTCGTGAAGCGCGGTGACTTGCTGCCGGTGGGCGCCGCATTCTTCCCGGGGCTGACTCCGCTGCCGAAATGGCAATACGGCCATGCCGTCGTCAAAGATGAACGAACGGGAGCTCCGGCGCACGGTCTTCCCAAGAATGCCGAGCGGGAGATCATCGTTCCGGTACCGGCACCGGGCCCGAACGAGGCGCTCGTGTATGTGTTGGCGTCCGAGGTCAACTTCAATGATATCTGGGCGATCACCGGCATTCCGGTTTCGCCATTCGACAATCACGATCTCGACTATCAAGTCACGGGCTCCGGTGGCGTCGCCCTGATCGCGGCGGTCGGCAGCGAGGTCAAACGCGAGGGCCGATTGAAAGTCGGCGATCTCGTCACGGTGTACTCGGGACAAAGCGACTTGCTGTCTCCGCTCGCCGCACGAGATCCGATGTATGCCGGATTTTCGATCCAGGGATACGAAACCGACACGGGCAGCCATCAACAATTCTTGCTCGTGCAGGGACCGCAGCTGCATCCGCTGCCGCCCGACCTCACGCTCGAAGCCGCGGGCTCCTACGTGCTCAACCTTGGCACCGTGGTCAGAGCGCTCTTCACTACACTGCAGATCGAGAGTGGCAAGACGCTGTTCGTCGAAGGTGCAGCGACTGGCACCGGATTCGAAGCGCTCAAGAGCGCGGCTCGCAACGGCCTCACGAGTGTCGGATTGGTCTCGAGCCCGGAGCGGGCGACGTTCATCGCCGGCCATGGTGCTGCCGGCGCGATCAATCGACGTGACCCACGGTGGGCGAAAGCGTTCACGGTCGTTCCGGAGAGTGAAGCCGATATCGCGGCGTGGGAACAGGCCGGCGAACCGATTCTCAATGAAATGCGCCAACAGGCCGGCGGCCGACTCGCAGATTATGTGGTGTCGCATGCGGGGCAGGAGTCCTTCCCGCGCTCGTTCCAACTGCTGGCTGAGAACGGCACGTTGACCTTCTATGGCGCGACGAGCGGCTATTGGTTTTCTTTCGTCGGTAAAAAAGGTTCTGCGACACCCGAGGAGATGCTTCGTCGCGCACGGTTGCGAGCCGGCGAAGCCGTGCTGCTTTATTACGGCGTCGGCGCTCAGGACCTGCTCGATCCGGTCGGTCTCGAAGCGATCGAGGCGGTGCGCAAGGCGGGAGGTCGATTGGTGGTCGCGACCGCCACCGACGCCCAGCGGGAGTTCGTGCAGTCGCTCGGTTATGGCGATGCCGTTCGCGGTGTCGTGTCGATCGAAGAAATCCGGCGGAAAGAGGGCTCGGATTTCGACTGGCCCTCGGCGCTGCCCGCCATGCCCGACTCGAAGAAAGATACAGTTCGTTTCAAGGAAGCGGTCAGGCAATTCCAGGATCGCACGATGAAGCCCTTCGGCGGTGCAATCGGGCGATGGCTACGCTCGGCCGACAACCCGCGCGGCTATCCGGATCTCATCATCGAGCGCGCAGGACACGACGCCCTCGCAGCCTCGACATCTCTCGTCAAACCATTTACGGGACGCGTCGTGTACTGCGAATCCATGGCTGGCCGACGCTATACGTTCTACGCGCCCCAAGTCTGGATGCGTCAGCGTCGAATCATCATGCCGACGGCAACCATCGCGGGGACGCATCTCTGCAATGCCTTCGAAGTCGCCCGGATGAACGACATGATCGCGGCGGGGCAGCTCGAGGTCAGTCCGCCGACCATCGTCCCTTGGGGCGAACTGGCGGCCGCTCACCAGTCGATGTGGGACAACACCCATGCCGGAGCGAATTACGTTGTGAACCATGCGCTGCCACGGATCGGGTTGCGCTCGCGCGATGAACTTTTCCAGGAATGGGGAGCGACTCGATGATCGTCAGGACGACCAAGGCCAAAAAAGCCAAAAAATCGAAGCCCAGTCAATCGAGGATCAAGACCGCAGCACCGAAAAAATCTGCTGCTAAGCGGGGCGCATCTAAAGTCGTTGCCGCCAAAGCGAAGACCAAGCGGCCGTCGAAGAAAGTCACGACGTCGGCTGCACGACCGAGTCGTGCGCGACCGATGCGCCTCGCAGGAAAAGTGGCGCTCGTCTCGGGGGCAGCCGGCAACATTGGTGAGGTGATCGTACGGCGTTACCTGGAAGAAGGTGCCCGCGTCGTAATGGTCGGGAGAAATCGTGCGAAGCTCGAAGCCGCACGAGAGAAGCTGCTTGCCAAGACAGGCGCACCTGCGAGCCATGCGTACGTTCTCGATTTCGACGCATCGGACTCCGGGCAGGCCCGATATGGCGTCGAAGCGACGGTGCGACATTTCGGTCGGATCGACATCCTCGTCAACAATGCGGGATCTGCCGGCCCGAAAGCGCCGATCGAGAAACTCCCTTTGTCACGCGACGAACTCGAGGCCATGCGTGCCGGCGGGGCGACCGACACGGAAACCGTCGCGGATGCTGCGGGGAACCTGCTCGGCCTCAGCTGGAACATGGTCCGAGCGACTGCGCCATATTTGCAGGCCGGTGCTTCGATCATCAACGTCTCCACCATTTTCTCCCGCACGAAATATTTTGGTCGTGCGGCATATGTCGTGCCGAAGTCGGCGCTCAATGCCTTCTCGAAGCAGCTTGCCATGCAGCTCGGTCAGCGAGGCATACGGGTCAACACGGTGTACCCGGGCCCCATCGAGAGTCAGCGCATTCGAACCGTCTTCAAGGCGATGGACCATCTGCGCAAAGCGCCCGACGGCACGACCGCCAATGATTTCATCTCGACGATGGCGCTCTCGCGTGCCACGCCCGAAACCGGCGCGACGCATAGCTTTCCGAGCGTCGAAGACGTCGCCAACACCATCGTCTTTCTCGGCAGCGACGAGTCCCAGGCGTTCAGTGCCCAGGGCTTCGAAGTCACGAATGGCATGCAGGTCATGCAGGAGTCGCGATCGACCTGGGTGTCGCGTCCCGAACTAAGAACGGTGGACGGCACCGGGTCGACGGTACTGGTCGCAGCCGGAGATCAAGTGGCCGATGCGCTCACCATCGCGCGAATTCAAGCAGGCTGTGGCGCCCGTGTGCTTCTAGGCCTCGGCACCGAGGAGGCGGTACAGGCCGCCGCGGCCGCTCTGCAAGACAGCGATGCCGATCGACGTATCCGACCTGTGCTCTTCGATCGCCACCGCCCCGACACCTTGGCGACTTCGCTCGCATCGGTTGATCCTGCTCAGGCGCTGCACGGCGCCGTGGTACTTCCGGCGTTCGGGAGCTGGCGTTTCAAGGCGCCGCTTTCGGAAGCCAGTGATGCCGACGTCGAAGCGTTCCTCAAAGGCGAGCTCGCTGGCGCCATCGGGATCGCGAGAGAACTCTCGCGCCTCTGGCACCGCCTTGCGCCGGCCGGTGTGAGCCCGCGGATCATCTTCATGTCGAACGGCAGCGACGAGGCGGGCGATACATACGCCGACATTTTGCGCGCCGGAATCGAGCAACTCGTCCGCGTCTGGCGCGACGAGAGTGAAACCCAGGTTAAATCGGGCGATCGCTCGGCACTCGAATGGTCGAACCAAATTCTTCGATGGTCGAACACCGAAGAGAACGGTCTGCTCTTCGCCGGCGCTCAGGCTGCGCGTTTGCTTTACACCAAGCGACGCGTGCCCCAGGTCAATCTCTACATGCCCGCTGCGATCGTGGATGCGACCGGCTCTACTCGTCCGAACTTCGGATGGATCGAGTCGCTCATGGGCTTGCATCTCGGCAAGTGCGTCCTGATCACGGGCGGATCCGCCGGGATCGGAGGTCAGTTGGGTCGCTTGCTTGCGATATCCGGCGCCCGAGTCATGCTCACTGCACGGCGTGAAAATCAGTTGATCGACTTGCGCGACGACATCGTGCGAGAGCTCGAAGAAATCGGCTACAACCGTCCCTACGAGCGTGTACGCATCCTCGCGGACATCGACGTCGCCGACGAGTCGGCACTCGTCAAATCGGTTGCGGCGACGCTGAAAGCGTTTGGTCGCATCGACTATCTGATCAACAACGCCGGTGTCGCGGGCGCCGAGCAGATGGCTGTCGATCTGCTACCTGAAGACTGGCGTAACACTCTGCATGCCAATCTGGTGTCGAATTACTCGCTCATCGAGAAAGTCGTGCCGATGATGAAGCAGCAGGGATCGGGTTACATCCTGAACGTCAGCTCGTACTTCGGCGGCGAAAAATACATCGCAGTGCCCTATCCGAACCGCTCCGACTACGCCGTCTCCAAGGCGGGACAGCGCGCCCTCGTCGAGAACCTCGCGCGCTTCGTTGGGCCCGAGATCCAGATCAACGCGATCGCGCCGGGTCCTGTCGAAGGACAGCGCCTCAAGGGCAAGGACGGCAAAGCCGGGCTCTTCGACCGTCGCGCAAAGTTGATCCTCGAGAACAAGCGTTTGAATCAACTGCATGGCGCCGTGCTCAAGGCGCTGGCCGATGGCGCGACACTCGATGCCGTACTCGGCTCGATGTGCTCCAACGACATCGGTTTGTTGAACTCGCCGGAGGTGCCCGCCGCCTTGCGCGATCTCAGCGTCAAGTTGAAATCCGAACCCGGCGGCTCCGACGAGCCGACGTATTCCTCGTTGCATTTCTTGATGACGCGTCCCATGGCGACCCGGCTCATCGCGCGTTTGCGCAACGGCTGCCTGATGCCGCAGCTCATTCACCATGATCTTGCCGAACGCTGGATACTCGATCTGCCCGTTCCCCCCGAGCCGTTCATCGATCCCGCGCGCATAGAAATCGAGGCGGAGAAAATCCGAACCGGTGTGATCGGGATGTTGCATCTCAATCGCATGCCGACCGAAACCGACGTCGCACTGGCCACGGTGTTTTTCATGGCAGACCGTGCGATCTCGGGCGAAACCTTCGAACCCTCCGGCGGTTTGCAACAGGAACGCACGATCACCGAGCGCGAGCTTTTCGGTCGTGCCAAGCCGGAGCGTGTGCGGCGTATGGAGGGCGAGACGATCTGGCTCATTGGCGAGCACATGTCCGAGCCGCTCGCGGCCGCGGCGAAATTGTTCCTGGCAGAGGGACACGTGGGCAGCATCGTGATGTTGACGCGTACCGCGGAGGCGGGCGATGCCATCCGTTTCGCACTGGGTCGCGCACTCGGCCATGATCGAATCTCTTATCTCACCGTCGGGGATGCGCTCGAGGAAGGTATGGACACGGCGTTCGCTAATCACGGCACGCCCGCTGCAGTGGTCTCGACGCCGTTCGCACCCATTCCGCGGGCGTTATTCGGCATCGAAGGCAAGGATCATCTGGCGGCTCCGGAGTTCTCCGAGCTCATCGAGATGAATCTCACGCATCATTTCCGTGTGGCGCGCAAGGTGTCGTTATTCAAGGGTGCCCGACTCATCCTCACTTCGCCCGATGTTCCTGCGGGCGGCACTCTGGCGCAATTCGCGATGGCGAATTTCGTGAAGACCACGTTGCACGCATTCACGGCGACACTCGGCGTGGAAAACGAGCGACTGCCGACGGCAGTGCCCGTCAACCAAGTGAATCTCACGCGTCGCATGCGCAGCGAAGAGCCGAGAGACGCCGCGGAGCAAGCTGAGGAATACCAACGCTACGCGCATGCCGTGTTGTTGGCTGCCGCACCCATCGTCGAGGCGCAGGAGAGCCGCTATCGAGCTCGAATCTATCGAGGACTCGCGATCACGGTATGAAGATCGAGGTCGTTCCGGTTACTGCCTTCCAGCAGAACTGCAGCATCGTATGGTGCGAAAAGACGCGACGTGCAGCGGTCGTCGATCCCGGCGGCGACCTCGATCGCGTGCTGGCGGTCGTCGAGCGCCATGGCTTGACGCTCGAAAAAATCCTCATCACGCACGCCCATCTTGATCATGCGGGTGCGACGGCGGAGCTCGCTCGCCGATTCTCGTTGCCGATCGAGGGGCCGCAGACCGACGATCAGTTCTGGATCGATCAGATGCCGGCTCAAGCCAAGATGTTCGGCTTCCCGCCGTCGGAGCACTTCACGCCCAGCCGATGGCTCTCGCAGGGCGACCGAGTCACCGTCGGTGATGTCGAGTTCGAGGTATTTCATTGTCCCGGGCATACCCCTGGGCACGTCGTGTTCTTCCAGCGCGAATCACGGTTCGCGATCGTCGGCGACGTGATCTTCGCTGGCTCCATCGGTCGTACCGACTTTCCACGCGGCAACCACGATCAATTGTTGCGCTCGATTCGCGAGAACTTGTTTCCGCTCGGCGATGACGTGACCTTTTTGCCGGGCCACGGACCGACATCTACCTTCGGTGCAGAACGTCGAAGCAACCCGTTCGTCGCCGACAGGTTGTTCTCAAACCGCGTGTAGCTGGGTCGTCGGCAGGTAATGATCGACGAGCAGCGCGATGAATAACCACATCAGGTAGGAAATCGAGAACCTGAAGATCTTCATCGGCAGTTCTGCACGATCGGTCAATTTGAGAGCGAAGGCGTAATAGAGAAACCGTGCATTCAGCACGAGCACGGCCGCGAGATAGATGAGGCCGCTCATGCCGGAGATCCAGGGCATCAGCGTCACCAGTACCAGCAGTACGGTGTAGAGCAATACCTGAAGGCGCGTGTACGGGATGCCGTGGGTCACGGGGAGCATCGGAATGCCGGCCTTTGCGTACTCGTCTCGTCGCGCGATGGCGAGCGCCCAAAAATGCGGGGGCGTCCAGATGAAGATGATGAGAAACAGCAAGAGCGCATTCGGTTCGATCGAGTTGGTGACCGCCGCCCAACCGAGCACGGGCGGGGCGGCGCCGGCTGCGCCGCCGATCACGATGTTTTGAGAAGTCGCCCGCTTGAGGAACACGGTGTAGATCACGGCATAGCCGATCAGCGATGCAAAGGTGAGCACCGCGGTGAGCGGATTCACGAGGAACCACAGGATGAGCATCGAGAGCACGCCGAGCGTGAGTGCGAACGCTAGCGCCTGGGCGGTTTTCAGCGTACCGGTCGCCAATGGGCGACTCTGCGTACGCGACATTTGTTCGTCTATTTTTTGATCGAGTACATGGTTGATTGCCGCCGCACACCCCGACGCGAGGGCGATGCCGAGATTTCCCCACAACAGCGCCTCGAGCGGTGGCATCCCCGGGCTCGCCAGCAAGGTTCCGACGATGGCCGTGAAGACGATGAGTGCGACGACCTTCGGCTTCGTGAGCTCGAGATAGAGCTTCCATGTCGGACGTGCTGCAACGGCGGTGGCGGGGGTCGACATATCAGGCCTCCCGCAGGCGCCGATTGAGGAGAATCATCGACATCAGCAACAGCGCCGCGCCGGCGTTGTGCCCGGCTGCGAGCGACAAGGGGAACGCTTTCAGGATCATCAACAAGGCGATGAGCAGCTGGATTCCCAAAGCCCCGGCTGCCCAGTAACCCGCCCGACTCACGAGCACTGTCGGTGCACGACGGATGGCGAGCCATGCCGCGAACAACACGGCCAGGGTAGCGACGATGGCGCCGAGCCGATGAGTGAAATGGATGGCCACTCGAGCGGGATGTTCGAGCACACCACCGGTGTAGTTGATGTCGAGACCTCGCCACAGCACGAAGGCTTCACTGAAATCCATGCCTTCTGGCCACCACTGTTGCTGGCACTTCGGCAGATCCGGGCAGGCGACCGCGGCGTAGTTGCTGCTCGTCCAACCGCCAAGCATGATTTGGAACGCGACCACCACCGTCGCGACCACCGCCATACGGCGAGCACCGTCGAGCGTAGCGATCTTCGTGGCTCCCGGTGTCGGCTCGACGACTCGAGTTCTGCGACGCATGTCGAGCCACATCCACTGGAGCAGCGACAGCGTCGTGAGCCCACCGATGAGGTGCAACACGACGACGAGCGGTTTCACCAACCACCACACCGTGAAAGCACCCAATGCACCCTGCAGCACCACGACGATCAGCAGGGAGACCGCAAGAGGAATACTCGCGGCGCGCTCGCGCCGATAAACGATCGCGATCGCCGTGATGAGTACGATGATGAATCCGAGACTCGTCGCCGCATAGCGATGGATCATCTCGCGCCAGGCTTTGCCGGAGTCGTATTCCCATCCCGGAGAGTAGGACTCGATCTTCCCTTCGTTACGTTCCGCGCCGGCGGGCGTCACATGACCGTAGCAGCCGGGCCAATCGGGGCAACCGAGCCCGGCATCGGTCAGTCTCACCCAGGCACCGAGAACGATGACGACGAGACACAACAAAACGCCCAGCAACGCCAGTCGACGTATGGCCACTGCGCCTTGGGGGATGGAAGATTGAGTGGACATGGATGATCAGCCGATGTGTGAAAGCTTGAGAAGTTTTTCGAGATCCTGCAGCAGACCCTTTGGATTCTGCGTTGCATCGAATCGCATCATGAGGTTACCGAGTGGATCGACGACGAAGATATACGGCGTAGAACCTGACGCATCGCGCGGGAACTGACCGAGCCAAGATTGATCGGCCTCACCGGAGAACCGGAGCGTCACGAGGCCTGGATGCTCGCTCGTGAGGAATGCGGTGTCGCAACAGTTCGCCTCGGCGACGAACACTCGCTGAACGCGATCCATGTCCTCGGCCAGCAGGAGACGGGTTTGACGGATGGTCCATAGTGTCTGGCGACAGGTGGCATCGCAGGTGCCATCGCCGATGTAGAGCAGTGTCCAGTTGCTGCGAAAAACTTCTGGATCAGCGGCCGAGCCATCGAGGTTAACGAAACGGGTTTCGGCGAGCGGCATCGCAGGCGAAATCAGTTCGCCGTGATTCGTGCTGCCGGCGGGGCGCCAGCCTCCGGCGTAATAGAGCCAGAACGCTCCGAGCAGCGGAAGGAAGAAAAGCGCCGCGAGTCCGATCAACACCCCTCGACCCGAGGTGGGCGTATGAACTTTTTGGGTCTCAGTCATTCTTCATCTCGTTTCTTCAAATTCATGACCACGAACAACACCAGCAGCAGCACCGCAAAACTCCACCACTGGATCGCATAAGACCAGTTCTGCTCCGGGCCCTTTGCGTAGGGCTTCCAGTCGCGCCGATAACCATCGGGCGCCGAAGCATCGAGCAACAGCACTCGCGACTCAAGCCGCTTTGAGTCGACCCCCAGCGATCGGGCGAGTTCCGCCGGAAGCGGATAGGCCGTCACGCGTGGCCATCCGCCGGAGATCGCGGGCGCGGCACGTCCACCTGCGAGTCCTGCAGTCGGCAATTCATCGAGCCGTCCGGCGATCGTCACCGTGCCGTCGCTCGATGACAAATCCACATTGGGCAGTCGATCGCGATAACCCTCGAAAGGCACCCAGCCTCGATTCACCAACAACCAGCGCCCGTCGTCGAGTTGCAGTGGCGTCATCACTTCATACCCGGCTCGTCCGTCGCGCGTGCGATTGTCGAGCAGAAACTGTCGAGAGCCGTCCCACTCGCCGGTCACTTCGATGCGGGCGTAGCGAGGTAACTCGGCTGCGGTTTTAGAACCGAGCTCGACGACTTGATCTGTACCGGAGGCAAACTCTTCACCCAGCCGCTGCTTGAACTCCGCACGACCCCATTGCCAACGGCCGAGGGCGATGAAGAGAACGAGCAGCACCAAGGTGATGACGGTCATCAGCCACGAAGGAGAAAAAACCTTGCGGCCGACGGCGATTCTGAACGGCACGCGCCTATAATAACGGTTGTGGAACTCTTTCGGCTTTTAGTTGGCCTCGTGATGCTCGGCATCGTCTTCAGCCTGGGCTCAGCGCTGTTCCACCTCATGACCGACAAAGGCGATTCCAAGAAGATGGTCAGAGCGCTCACCGTTCGGGTGGGCTTGTCGGTAGGTCTTTTCCTTCTTCTCATGTTGGCTTGGGCCGCCGGCCTCATCCAACCGCTCGGCGCCGGACGCTAAAAAGCAAACGGGCCGGTTTCCCGGCCCGTCGCGTCATCAAAGCGTGGCGATCGCCACCGTGATCGTCACACCCAGTAGACGAACACAAACAGTCCGAGCCAGACCACGTCTACGAAGTGCCAGTACCACGCGACAGCTTCGAAGCCGAAGTGTCGTTGCGGCGTGAAGTGGCCCTTCATGGTCCGGAACCAGATCACGAGCAACATGATGGCGCCGAGCGTCACGTGTACGCCGTGGAAGCCCGTTAGCATGAAGAACGTTGACCCGTAGATACCGGTGGACAGCGTCAGCCCGAGCTCCGTGTAGGCATGGATGTACTCGTAAGCCTGCAGACCCACGAACAAGAAGCCCAACAAGAAGGTCGCCGCGAGGAAAATATTGAGGATCTTGCGGTTGCCTTCCTTGAGCGCATGGTGCGCGATCGTGATCGTGACACCCGATAGCAGCAGGATCGCCGTGTTGATCGCCGGCAAACCGAAAGCGGGGATGGTTTCGAAAGAACCATCGTCACGCGGGCCGAGCGCAGCCGGGCCGTTCGTCGGCCAGGCAGCGTTGTAGTCCTGGAACAGCAATAGCTTGTTGAAGATCTTCACGCCCTCGCCACCGATCCAGGGGACCGAGAGTTGACGCGCATAAAAGAGAGCGCCGAAGAATGCGGCGAAGAACATCACCTCGGAGAAGATGAACCACAGCATCCCCATCCGGAACGATTTGTCGACCTGCATGTTGTACATGCCGCGCTGATGTTCGTTGATGACCACAGCGAACCAGCCGACGAACAACGCGACCAGCATGATGACGCCGATCGCAAACACCCAAGGTCCGTACCACTGGTTGAGCCAGCCGCAGAGACCGATCATGAATACGAAGAGCGTCAACGAGCCGTAGATCGGCCAGGGGCTCTCGTGAGGGACGTAATATTTGTCGGCGGCGTGTTCTGTGGCGTTGGCCATGTTGTATTTCCTAGTTCAGCGCGGCGACCCGCGTCGAGTTGTCGTAAAAAACGTAAGACAAAGTGACCCGATCGATGCTCTTCGGCAGGTTGGGATCGATCACGAAACGTACCGGCATGACGCGCTCTTCGTCTTTCGCAAAGTTTTGCGGAACGAAACAAAAGCACTCGGTCTTTCGGAAGAAGGCCGTCGCCTTGCCGGGCGCAACATTCGGGATCGCTTGGGCGACGGTGTCGCGACCCGTGAGGTTCTTGGCGACATAGTCGATTTCGTAGAGTCGACCCGGGTTCACCTTCATTTCGGCGATGACGGGACGGAACTCCCAACTGCCGACCGTCGGCAAGTCGGCCACGAATTCCACGGTCACGAGCCGCGACTCGTCTTGCTCGATGGTCTGCACGTTGGAGGCGCGCAGCAGATCTTTCGGATTACCGACACCCGTGATGTCGCAGATCACGTCGTAGAGCGGGACCAACGCAAAACCGAAAGCGAAAGCCCCTGCGGCGAATCCAAGCAACCGCA
>JBIJCL010000049.1:0-9578 GCA_044344725.1 Steroidobacteraceae bacterium
CACGTCGAGTGAGTATGAGCATGTGAGCCCCCAATGAGGCGCTCTCTTGAGACCGTCGAACTCGGGACACCGCACCCCCTGTGGGGTCCCGCCGACGGCCCGACTTCCATGACGGGCGCCTTCACGCTCGAAGATAGAAGAATCCGTCAGGCCCGTCTACCGCTATCCGATTTTTTGGCGGACGAAGGCCGCCACCCCGGCTAGGGCCGCCGGAAGCTTCGACGCATCGGTACCGCCAGCTTGGGCGAAGTCAGGTCGGCCGCCACCGCGACCCCCGACTTGGGCCGCCACGTGCCCGACGATCTCACCCGCCTTGATGCGCCCGACCTCGCCGGCCGTGACACCCGCGACCAAGAGCACCTTGCCCGAGGCATCGACCGAGGCCAACACGATCACGGCCTTCTTGAGTCGATCTTTGAGCTGATCGACTGCGTTGCGCAGCGCACCGGCGTCAGCCCCGTCCACCGTGGTGGACACCACCTTGAGATCCTCGATATCGACCGCACCGGACGCCAGGTCGGTCCCCTGCCCCGAGGCGAGCTTGTCGCGCAGCGTGCGGGTTTCCTTTTCGAGTTGGCGGATGCGCTCGAGGGCATCACGCACCTTGGCACCCAGGTCGTCGCGACTGCCGCGCACGAGCGAGGCCAGATCGCGGACCAGCGCATCGCTCGCCTCGACCTCGGCAAGCGCTCCCTCGCCGGTGACCGCTTCGATGCGGCGCACCCCGGAGGCCACACCGCTCTCGGCGATTATTTTGAAGAGGCCGATGTCGCCCGCACGACCCACGTGCGTGCCGCCACACAGTTCCATCGAAAAATCCCCGATACGCAGCACGCGTACGCTTGACGTGTACTTCTCGCCGAAAAGCGCCATCGCTCCAGCCGCAACCGCATCGTCATAAGCCATCTCGCGCGTTTCCGCGAGAGCGTTGAGACGAATCTGCTCGTTGACGCGACGCTCGATGCGTCGTAACTCCTCGGCGCTCACCGCCTGGAAGTGCGAGAAGTCGAAACGCAGTCGATCGGGCGCGACGAGCGAGCCCTTTTGCTGGACGTGCGTACCCAGCACCTCGCGCAACGCCGCATGCAGGAGATGGGTCGCCGAATGATTGAGCGCGGTGGCCCGCCGCAGCTTCGCGTCGACCTCAGCCGTCACCGTCATACCCTCTCGGATTACACCGCCCTCTGCGGCGACACGGCCGATGTGCGAGTGCGCGAAGCTCGCCGGCATCGCCCACCTGACCGCCGGATTCCGCATAGAACGGCGTGCGCTCGAGAATGACTTCGCCAGTCTCACCCGGCTGCAATTCTTTTACACGCTCACCGCCGCGCAGCAAGGCGATCACGCGTGATTCACCACGCGTGCTCTCGTAGCCACAGAAACTCGTAACCAAGTCGATCTGCGCGCCACCGCGCAAATCGACGCCAAAGCGGCTCGCGGCACGGGCCCGCTCGCGTTGGGCTTCCATCGCGGCCTCGAAGCCTGCGCTGTCGATGCCGAAGCCACGCTCGCGAGCGACGTCGGCCGTGAGGTCGGCCGGGAAACCATAGGTGTCGTACAGACGGAATACCGTCTCACCATCGAGCACGCGTGTGGCGCCCGCCTCGCTCGGCTGCTTCGAAAGGCGATCGAGCGCCTCGGTGAGCAGTACCATGCCGGTGCTGAGCGTCTCGGCGAAACGCTCTTCTTCTTGCAGCAAGACGCGACGAGCGTGATCGGCACCCGAGCACAGTTCCGGGTAGGCCTCGCCCATCTGCCCTTCGAGCGCCGAGACGAGCTTGTGAAAGAAAGCGCCGTTGATGCCGAGCTTGTGCCCATGACGAATGGCGCGGCGGATGATACGACGAAGCACATATCCCCGACCCTCGTTCGAAGGCAGCACGCCGTCGACGATGAGGAAGGTGCAAGCACGGATGTGGTCGGCAATCACGCGCAGCGACGGGTTCTTGAAGTCTTTCGTGTTCGCGAGCTCGGCCGCAGCGCGCACGATGTCGTGGAACAGGTCGATGTCGTAGTTGTTGGTGACGCCCTGCATAACGGCAGAAAGGCGCTCGAGGCCCGCGCCGGTGTCGACCGAAGGCTTAGGTAGAGGCGTGAGGGTGCCGTCGGCCGAACGCTCGTACTGCATGAAAACGAGGTTCCAGATCTCGACGTAACGATCGCCGTCTTCGTCAGGCGAGCCCGGCGGCCCACCAGGGATATGCTCGCCATGGTCGTAAAAGATTTCACTGCAGGGCCCGCAGGGGCCGGTATCCCCCATCGCCCAGAAGTTCGATTTCTCGCCAAGACGCGTCAGTCGATCGGCCGGCACACCGATTTCTTTGATCCAGATGTCGGCTGCCTCATCGTCATCTTTGAAGACGGTGACCCACAGACGGTTCGGATCGAGCTTCAGCGTGCCGGTCACGAAGTCCCAGGCGAAGCGGATCGCATCGCGCTTGAAGTAGTCGCCGAAAGAGAAGTTACCGAGCATCTCGAAGAAGGTGTGGTGGCGCGCGGTGTAGCCTACGTTCTCGAGATCGTTGTGCTTGCCGCCTGCGCGGACGCAGCGCTGCGACGTGGCGGCGCGAACGTAGTCGCGCTTGTCCTTGCCGAGGAAGACGTCCTTGAACTGAACCATGCCTGCATTGGTGAAGAGCAGGGTCGGGTCGTTGCCCGGGACGAGGGAACTCGAGGCGATCACGGCATGACCGCGAGCCTTGAAGAATTCGAGGAAGGCGCGTCGCACATCGGCGGCGCTCATGAAGGGCGGTTTGCCCGGTTTAGCTGTACTCATCGGCGGGATTTTCGGGTGTGTCGGGGTCCTGGCCCATTGCCAGCCGGATATGATCCGATGAAAACCCCCGATACTGCAAAAATCTCGCCTGCTTGCCCTTTTCGGCCCAGCTCGCCGGGGCCTTCTGACCAAACTTTCGTGCCCGCACCTCGCGGCAAAGGGCGACGTAATCAGGCCCGGCGGCAATGGCGGCTTCGATCGCTTCGCCCGCGAACTCGAGCTGCCGCAACTCCTGGCGTATTCGGGCCGGCCCCTGCCCCCGAGCCGTATGGACCCGCACGAAGTTCTCGAGATAACGCGCGTCGTCGAGCAGGCGCTCTGCCCGCAAGGCCGCCAAAGCCTCGTCTATCGCTGTCGGGGTGTACCCCTTGGCCGAGAGTTTGTGGGCCAGTTCGAAGGACGCGTAGTCACGCCGGCCGAGCAGCAAGAGCGCTGCTCGGCGCGCGGACTCGGGTTGATCGGGATGGTCGGTCAATCCTTGGAGGACTCTGCCGCCGCACGCCCCGGCTTGACGACCAGCAGCTTGGCGCGGATTTGGTCTTCCACCTCACGGGCGATCTTCGGATTGTTCTTGAGGAACTCGCGAACGTTTTCCTTACCCTGGCCGATGCGCTCGCCCTTGTAGGAGTACCACGCACCCGACTTCTCGATGATGTTGTGCGCGGCACCAAGTTCGATGATCTCGCCTTCGCGCGAAATGCCCTCGCCGTACATGATTTCGAACTCGGCCTCGCGGAACGGCGGAGCGACCTTGTTCTTGACGACCTTCACGCGAGTTTGGTTACCCGTGACTTCCTCGCCGTTCTTGATGGCACCGATGCGACGAATATCGAGGCGGACCGAGGAGTAGAACTTGAGGGCGTTGCCACCCGTCGTGGTCTCGGGGTTGCCGAACATCACGCCGATCTTGAGACGGATCTGGTTGATGAAGATGACGATGGTGTTCGAACGCTTGATGTTGCCGGTAAGTTTGCGGAGCGCTTGCGACATGAGGCGTGCATGCAGACCCACCTGCAACTCGCCCATCTCGCCTTCGATTTCGGCTTTGGGCGTCAAGGCGGCAACAGAGTCGACGACGATGACATCGACAGCGCCCGAGCGCACGAGCATGTCGGTGATTTCGAGGGCCTGCTCGCCGGTGTCGGGCTGCGAGACCAGGAGGTCGTTGACGTTGACGCCGAGCTTTTCGGCGTAGACGGGGTCGAGGGCGTGCTCGGCATCGACGAAGGCCGCCGTGCCGCCATTGCGCTGGATCTCGGCGATGACCTCGAGTGTGAGGGTGGTTTTACCCGAGGACTCGGGTCCGTAAATCTCGACTACGCGCCCACGCGGCAAGCCACCGATACCCAGCGCGATGTCGAGGCCGAGCGAGCCGGTGGAGACCGCCTCGACGTCATAGGCTGCGGAAGCATCGCCGAGGCGCATGACAGAGCCCTTGCCGAATTGTTTTTCGATTTGGCCCAGCGTTGCGGACAGGGCTTTCTTGCGGTTGTCGTCCATGAATCCCCCACGAGGAAAAACTTGAGAAAAATAAGAAGCGGAGTGGGCGGAATTATCCCACACGAAAACCATCGTGGAAGCCTGTAAAACCCGATGAATGCGTTTATTTCACATCGCGTTCACGCGGTATACAGGAGCGCTCAAGAAGCAATACTGTATAAACCGCGCAACGCAAAGACGACGGACTTGTGACGAACCGCATCACGATCGCCGCGGAAACGCTTCACCACCGACGTGACGCTCACCCGCTGCCCTCGTCGATGGGCGAAAGCAAACCATACGGTACCGACAGGTTTGCCAGGCACCGCACCGCCCGGCCCGGCGATTCCGCTAATCGCGACGGAGAGCCCTGCTCGACTGCGCTGCAAGGCATGACGAGCGAGCGCACGCACGACGGGCTCGCTGACCGCGCCATGCTGAGTCAAAGCGCGGCGCGGGACACCGAGATCGCGATGTTTGGACTCGTTGCCGTAACACACCCAGCCAGCGACGAACCACTTCGAACTACCGGGGAGGTCGGTCAGGGCTTTGGCGAGCCAGCCGCCCGTGCACGATTCCGCGGTCGCCACGGTCTGACCCGTGGCAAGTAGCCGGCGAGAGAGTCGTCGAATGTCCCGTTCCATGAGAATCGGGACGATATCAGATCAGTCGGTAGCCGACGGCGCGCTCTCGGGTGGAGCCGGCGGGCGCTTTTTGAAGACAAGCTTGCGGATGACCACCGTTCCTTGATCAGTACGCTCGAGGACGAGATCGACATCCCGACCCTTCACGCTGTTGACCATGGCGCGCTCGTTCGAGGCCGCCTCGAAAGTTTTCATGAAATTGTAGAGGCCACTGAAGAGGCCCACGACTGCCATGACACTGCGCGTGTTCGACGCATTCTGCGGTTGCACAATGCCAACGCTACCGCCGTCCTTGCGCAACGCGGCCAAACGTCGCTCGATGCGCGGCGGAATGGCGTTCGGCGAAACGGGTGAATAAAACTCGACCTCGACGTTGCGGTCGTTCGCCTTCTTGAGTTGAGTGTTCAGATCATCATCGAAGGCCTCGAAATCGAGGAAGCTGACGACGATCGGGGCAGGAGCTGCAGCGACTGCGGGCGCCGGGTCGATCGGAACCGACTCCGGCTCTACCGGCTTCGTGACCCTCTCTTCGGCGGTGACCGGGGGTGTTGCCTCCTGGGAAACGCTCCACACGGCAGGCGACGCCAAGAGCGCAAAGACCACGAACTTGATCGATTTGGCAGTGGACACGGTGACCCTCCCTGAGCTTGGCAACCTCTGTCGTCTCCCCTTGTATCCCCGGAATTATGTTGCCGTCAAATAATCGGATCGCGGGAATTGGGGAGTCCCCGGCCGGGGAGGTAAACTCGCCCGCCTCTTTTCCAGAGTGCCGATGATGACAGCGTCCGCCGACCATACCCCGGTCATGCAGCAGTACCTTCGCCTGAAGGCTCAGCATCCGGATGCCCTCCTGTTCTACCGGATGGGCGATTTCTATGAGCTTTTCTTTGATGACGCTCGGCGGGCGGCGCAGCTCCTCGATATTACTTTGACGGCGCGCGGTCAATCTGCTGGCGCGCCCATCCCCATGGCGGGCGTACCTGCCCATGCCGTCGACAATTACCTCGGGCGTCTCGTGCGCAAGGGTGAATCGGTGGCCATCTGCGAGCAGATCGGCGATCCGGCGAAGTCGAAAGGCCCCGTCGAGCGCGCCGTCGTGCGTGTCGTGACGCCGGGCACGGTGACCGATGCCGCCTTGCTCGACGAACGGCGGGAGACGCTGCTCGCGGCTCTGATGCCTCTCACCGCCTCGAGCGATGAACCCCTCGAAGGGCGATTTGGCCTCGCATGGCTCGACCTCGGCGCAGGTAGATTTTCCGTGCTCGAAGCGAGCGGATCGCAAGCTCTCGCCGCAGAGCTCGAGCGACTGCGTCCTGCCGAACTGCTGATCCCCGAGACCTTGAGCGTGGCGCTCGATCGCTCGTTACCCGAAGCCTTGGGCGCTTCCTTACCGCCATCGTTGCGACGCGCCCGAGCGACCTGGCATTTCGAGGAAGAGACGGCAGCTCGTACCCTCGCCGAGCAGCTCGGCACCCGCGATTTGCGAGGGTTTGGCGTCGAATCCTTGCCGCTCGCCATCAGCGCGGCAGGCGCGCTCCTTCAATACGTCAAGGAAACCCAGCGCACGGCGCTCCCTCACCTTCGCGCACTGCGTGTCGAAAGACGTGACGCCACGCTGCAAATCGACGCGGCGACGCGACGAAATCTCGAAATCGATTCGAGTACGAATGGACGGGAGGATGCAACGCTCGTCGCCCTGCTAGACAGCACCGTGACGTCGATGGGCGCGCGCGCCTTGCGACGACAGATCAATCGTCCGGTGACGGACCACGAGGAACTACGTCAAAGATTAGCGGCGCTAGGCGAGCTCATCGACGCCGGACGCTACACGACACTGCGCGAGACCCTGCAGCCGATCGGCGATATCGAGCGCATCCTCGCGCGGGTCGCGCTGCGCTCCGCGCGACCACGCGATTTGACGGGCTTGCGCATGGCTCTGGCCGCCTTACCGGCGATGCGCAAGTTTTTGGTGACGCTCACCTCGTCACGACTGTCGACGCTTGCGGCGGCCGTGTCGGATCACGAGACCGAGGCGGCGCTGTTGCATCGCGCAATCGCCGAAGAGCCGTCTGCCATGATCCGCGACGGCGACGTGATCGCTACAGGATACGACGCCGAACTCGACGAACTTCGAAGAATCTCGACCGACACCGACGCCTTCCTGCTCGAGCTCGAAACGCGCGAGCGTGAACGTACAGGCCTCACGCAGCTCAAGCTCGGTTATAACCGGGTACAGGGTTTTTTCATCGAGATTCCGCGCAGTCAGGCCGACAATGTCCCCACCGAATATCTGCGCCGACAGACCGTCAAGAACGCCGAACGGTTCATCACGCCGGAGCTCAAAGTATTCGAGGACAAAGTGCTCGGCGCACGCGAGAAGTCTCTCGCTCGCGAGAAAGCGCTGTACGACGCGCTGCTTGATGAGCTTTGTAGTCGCCTTGCCCCGCTGCAAGATACGGCAGTCGCCCTTGCCGAACTTGATGCGCTCGGAGCGCTTGCCGAACGAGCGGTGACCCTTCGCTGGTCGGCCCCTGCACTGACCGCTCAACCAGCGCTGCGCATCACGGGAGGCCGGCATCCGGTCGTCGAGCGATTCCTCGCGGAGCCTTTTGTGCCGAATGACATTGCGCTCGATGCCGGCACTCGCATGCTCGTGATCACCGGACCTAACATGGGCGGCAAGAGCACCTACATGCGCCAAGTGGCGCTGATCACACTGCTCGCGCACATCGGAAGCTACGTGCCCGCCGAGTCGGCCACCATCGGTCCGATCGACCGCATCTTCACCCGCATCGGCGCCGGTGATGACCTAGCCGGTGGTCGCTCCACATTCATGGTCGAGATGACCGAAGCGGCAAACATTCTGCACAACGCGTCGACACGCAGTCTCGTGCTCATGGACGAAATCGGTCGCGGTACGAGTACGTTCGATGGGCTCTCGCTCGCTTGGGCAACGGCACGTCACCTGGCCTCGAAGATCGGGGCGTTCACCCTATTCGCAACACATTATTTTGAGTTGACCGCACTCGCAGCGGATCTCCCTGGCGTGCTCAACGTGCATCTCGATGCGACCGAGCACCGTCAGGGCATTGTGTTCATGCACTCCGTGAAGCCTGGACCGGCCAGCAAGAGCTACGGCCTCGCTGTCGCGAAGCTTGCGGGAATACCCCGAGACGTCCTCGTCGAAGCTCGGCGTTACCTCAATGCACTGGAGGCGGAGGCTCGCAACACCTCTGGTCCCCAAGGACGACTCGAACTCGATTCGCCAGAGGACTCCGCCATTGAGACGCACACCAACGATGAGTTTGAGTCCCTGCGTACGGCCCTGCTGGCCTTGGATCCCGACTCGATGACCCCTCGGGACGCCCTCCAGAAGCTTTACGAGCTGAAGAAGCTACTCCATCGCTAAACGCTGCGGCGCGAAGCAAAGGGAGGACCTGGGTATTCGTGCCTGTTTTTCATGATTTGTCAGCATGCTGACAAATCGCGAAAAGTTCAGACTCATTGTATGTCCCCGCCCCGCACGACCGCCCCCAGCGCCCACACGGCGCGCCGCTTCACCTTCGAGCAGCGCGTCTACCTCGTTGACCAACTGGTCCATAAATTGAAAGCCTTTGATTGCCGATTCACGCGCATGCTCGGCAACCTGAACGCCGACTTCGGACTAACACGCGCGCGGCTCAGAATTTTGGACTGGGTTGCCCGATATCCGGGCTGCAACATCAGTCGGATCGCGTACGACCTCGATTTATCGCGACAGACGGTGCAAAGAACGGTCCGCGCGATGGAGCGAGCGGGTCTTCTCGATCTCGATGAGGGGCCCGATCGACGCTCGATCTACCCGAGCCTGACGAGCACAGGACGAGTGGTCACAAAACTCAGAGTAACTCAGGCCCACGCGTGGTCGCATCGGCTCGCTGCGCCGGTTGATACGCCAGCGGTCAGCGCAGCGGAATGGCTGTTGCAAGCGATGCTGCTCCACCTACCCGAGCGTCTCGACCCCTATTCGATCGATCCGAATGATCTCCCCGGGGGCATGCCTCGGAGTTTTGACGAGGCGCTGCGCAGGCAACAGCAGCGGCAACCACGACGAATACCGGAAAAGCCCGTTCATCCGATCATGGAGAACGGTGGAGACAGGCTGTGGCCCGACCGCGAAGTGAAGCGCGGGCCGCTCTCCAAACGCGCCGCACACGGGACTCGCCCCGATCAAGCAGCCGATCGATCAGACTGAGGGAGTCGGAGCCTGCCGGATACGGATGTGCAGCTCGCGTAACTGCTTCTCGGAAACCTCGGTCGGTGCGTCCGTCAACGGACACGCTGCGGTTTGGGTCTTCGGGAACGCAATGACGTCGCGAATGCTGTCAGCGCCGCAGATGAGCATGGCGAGTCGGTCGAGACCGAAGGCGATACCACCATGCGGCGGGGCGCCGAACTTGAGGGCGTCGAGCAGGAAGCCGAACTTGCGACGAGCCTCCTCGGCGTCGATACCGAGCAGGTCGAACACGGTGGACTGCAGATCCTGGCGATGGATACGCACTGATCCTCCGCCGATCTCGGATCCGTTCAACACCATATCGTAGGCCTTGGCGAGCGCCTTGCCGGGATCAGCTCGCAGCGCTTCGGGATCGAGATTCTTGGGCGACGTGAACGGATGATGCATCGCGCTCCAACGCTTT
>JBIJCL010000027.1:0-11901 GCA_044344725.1 Steroidobacteraceae bacterium
CTGCAGCACGACCGACTTGCCGCTGCCCAAGCCACTCAACGTGCCGCCAACCGTGTACGTATTGGTCGCGCAGCTCACCGCTACGTTCGTGACGTTCGCAGCGCTGATCGTTCCAGAAAAATTACTCAGTGTGCATGTCTGGCCCTCTGGCTGCGTCAGGACTGACACGGTGTAGGCAGAGCTATTTGCCAGTGTTGTGTCGAAAACGAAGGTTCCATTCGTATCGACGGCTAGATTATTGGCACCGTTGAGCTGCAGCGTGATCGACTTTCCTGTGCCAAGGCCAGATAACGTGCCGCTTACCGAGTAGTTTGAGCTTACGGTCGTCGTTGCACTTGCACAGGCGCTATTCCCACCCGTTGACGGACAGTCCGTATCAGCAGTTCCCGGGGTAGGAGCAAGAGGGTTGGTTCCTCCGGCAGGGTCCACCGAGGCATAGTTGGTTATCGATCCGCTTGAAGAAGGAGCAGTCGCTGTTATGGTGAACTTAGCTGCGCCGTTCGCACTATTTGCTGCGAGGCCTGACGATAACGTAACCGTACATGTCAGTGTTGCGCCCAAGGCGCTTGGGAGAGTTCCACACGACACAGCGCTAACACCGGTTCCCCTAGTGACAGCCGTCGCTCTGACGCCGCTCGGTAGCTTATCTTTTACGGTCGCAGATGTACCCGTCGTTGAACCACCATCATTTCCGAGATTTAGGGTGTAGGTGATCGTTCCATTTAGAGAAGTTGTACTGGTTGCCGATTTAGACAAGCTAAAAGTCGCACTTGCGAATCCGGTAGATGTTCCCGAGGCCACCGTAGAGCCATCTGAGCTGACGAATGCGCTCTTTTCACCTTTGATGAAGTAGGCCTTGTTTTGCGTATCTTCAGCAGGCGACGTCAAAGTCACAAAGTATGATCCAGCAGTCAAAGTTTGACTGCTGGAAAAACTAAATGTCCGCGTCTGGAACTGATTTCCTTGACCTTGGCCTTCAAAGGTCCCTTGGTTACCACCTGTTAGTGTTGCCGTGGCAAGCAAGTTTGCCTCAACCGCAGACGAACCAGAGTACAGCTTTAAGCTGACATTAGTTGATGTCTGCGATCCATTCTTCATCGTCAGCCTAGCGCCACCAAGCGATAACGACGAGTTAGGAGCGACTGTAATCCGCCAAGATGTCGTGTGATTTACGTCTATCTGAGTTTGAGCGCCCGACTGTCCGGAATATAAGTAAAAAGTTTGTGCGAGCGCTGAGGACGGTAAAGCGAATAGCCCAATGAGGCAAAGAAATACCGGAAAAAACTGGAGCTTGAATCGCGTCATATGTAGACAAATAGTCTACATAAAGCATCGTCGGAAAAGTATCAGCGGCGAACTTTGAACAGCGGCGCTGTCCAAGTTACACATTGATCAAAAAATAACTCAAAACGAGTACTACTTCTGTCTTGATAATCGATAAGAATTCATAAAACCCATATAAATATATGAGTTATAAAATTCCACGGTAAAGCCTAAAAAGTTCTGTTTGAGCACTCTTTAAACATGTCGAGCGATGAAGACTTGTTCTTGGTCTCGATGTTCAACAACCCGAGTACGGAGTGAAATAAGTTGTTGTGCGAAAAGTAGTCTGCATTTCGAGCCGCCACGCACCTCATGTCGATTCGCATCCGATTCGCGAACCCGGGTGAGGCCCAGAACACCATCGGTACATGGGTCTGCACGTTGGGCGCCACGGCATACGGCAGCGCATGCAGGAAGATGCCGTTCTCACCCAGCGACTCGCCATGGTCCGACACATATATAAGAGCGGTATCGGCACGGTCGCCGAGGGCGGCCAACTTCTGGATGGTCTCGGCAAGCAGGTGGTCGGTGTAGAGCACCTCGTTGTCGTACGCATTGACGATCGAAGCGACGTCGCACTTCGAAAAATCCGTCTCGCGGCAGACGGGCGTGAATTTCTCGAACGCCTTCGGATAGCGAAGGTGATACCCCGGTCCGTGGTTACCCAAGGTGTGAAGGACGACGAATCGTCTGCCGGTGGGGTTAGCCAACGTGTTCCCGAACATGTCGAAAATGGCGCCGTCCATGCAGGGGTTGTCGCCGATGCAGTACTGCGGATAGTCCTCTCTCGGCGCACGAATCTCCGGCACCTCGCGACAGACGCCCTGACAACTCGTGTTATTCCCGAACCACTGCACCTCGAACCCAACTCGCTTCACGATATCGATGAGGTTGTCGCGAGCCTTGGCCTCTTCAGGATCGAACCGCTCGCGCCCAAGATCGGAAAACATACATGGCACGGAGATGGCGGTTGACGTACCGCACGATGACACTTTGGAGAAATTGATCAGCTCCGGAATGGCGGCGAGCTTCGGCGTCGTCTGACGCGCGTAGCCATCGAGCCCGAAATCTGCGGCGCGCGTGGTCTCACCGACGACAAGAACCATGATGAGGGGCTTCTCGGCATCTTTTCCACTCCACGCTTCGCCAAGTCGCGCATCGCGGCCGATCGCCTGGTAGGGGAGATCGGGTCGAGTGATCTCGCCGACATAGCTACCGACTCCTGCCAGATAGTTCACCGGCACGATCATGTGACGCAGCTCTCGGTTGTTCCGGAAGGTCGAGGCGTGATCCTGATAAAACGCCGCCGCAACAACGCCCACTCCGAGCACAGTCAATCCGAGCGCAACACCGCGATGCGCGAGTTCGCGCCGCCAACCGACTGCGATTACGCCCGCCCGCATCACCAAAAATGCCGGCAGCACGCCGAGCAGGCCGACATACAAAATCAGATTGAGATTGACGAGTTCGTCGGCCTCGGTTCCATTCGTCTCGAAGACATTGCGAATCATGACCTTGTCGATCAGTACGCCATAGGCCGACACGAAATACGAGGCGAACCCTGCGAGCAACACGGCTAGTGCGAGCAGTGGCTTGGCAACAGGCCTGATCAGCGTCAGCGGCATCAAGAAAAGATTGATGACGATGAACGCGAGGATGGCGAAGGACAGCAGGTACAGCGCGTCCTCGACCGAGACGAGAGGCCGAATCTCGAAAACCCGCGACCAGAACGGTACGTTGAGCGCAACCAAACACCACAGCGCGACGCAGGCCGTCAGCACCGTCGTGTTGACTTTCCAAGATGGCAAACGGAATTTCATTGATCGGCGACCCCCCGCCAACTCAAAAGCTTTTCTTTGTCTCTACGACGATCTGCATGTTTTTGATCGACTTGTCGCCATTCACCGGAAATGCGAAATCGATGTGCAGCACGTTTCCGAGAGCTGAACGGCTATTGCCGAGTCGCAGTCCCACACCGACATCCCCAAGCACACCCTGCGTCTTGCTTGCGTAGGGATCGCGACCCCAGGTTCCGCCAACGTCGATGAACGCCGCCGCACCCACGTGTACCAATCGGAACGGATACCAATCGGTGAAGGCTCGCTGCTCGAGCGTCATGAGCCATCGCCCTTGCCCACCCTGATAGCGCAAGGGAAAACCCCGCAGTCCCGTATCGCCACCGAGCATCAGCTCGCGATCGACATCGAGCTTCTCACCGGAGTCGACGTTGAGCGACGCGAAAAACAAGCGCCGATCCGACTGACGATGGTAATACCGCGCAGAGGCACTTAGCAGAGTGTCGCGAAAGTTTCCGCTCTCGTAACGGCCCACCAACGAGGCTGCGAGCAGCAGCGTACGCTTATCGCTGAGCTCCAGTCCTTTTCCGATTTGCGAGTCGAAGATGAATGCATCGCGATCTGCGCCGAGCCCCGTGGCGGAGTAACCGAGTCGCGCGCTGACGTTCCAGCCGTACTGAAAATCTTCGGTACGCTCGATCTGGTCACGATTTCGTGCCGCACGAAAATCGTTTTCCAGCCAATCGACTCGGATCCAGGGATAGACGAGCTTACGGTCATCTGGCACGAGCGTATCGGGATTTCCGCCCGGTACTTCCGAAAATTCGCGCGTATCACTCGTGACACCCAGCGACCAGCGGGTCACGAACCGACCTTGCAGTCCTTTCGAGTACCCGAGATACGCACTTTTGAAGCGCTGATCGACCAAGTACTCGCCAACTTCTTTGCCGAGGTCGTAGCGCGAGTCCGTTCTGTCGGTCTCATAGGTCGACACACCGCCCGCCCAACGCGTATCGAGCGAGTAGAACGGCTGTTCGAGACTGAATCGTTTGGCACCGCCATCGCTGAAGTCTGAGTGCTCTACTTCTAGTGCCCACCAAGAACTGCCGAGCTGTCGGTCGACGTATCGCGCGGATGTGATGTCACGATCGACTTCTTTGAGTTGCTTGAAATTGATTTGCGAGCCGAGTCCGAGGACGTTCAGCTCTTCCAACTCGAAGCCCGACGCAGTCTTACCACCCTTTTTTCCGTAAGAGACGCCGGGATTCAATGTCCACACGTCGCGCGTGACAACTTCGATGTCGACGACGCCGTCCACGTACCGAATCGGCGTGACCGAGGCGTCGTAGAGATAGCGGGTATCGCGCAGCAATCGCTCGCTTTCTTCGAGTAACCGCGCCTTGTAAACCTCGCCTTCCCGAAAGAGCAGACGATCGACGATGGTGGTATTTCGAGTATTTCGATGGAGACGATTGGCGAGTCGGAAGAGTCGGATGTCTTCGTCAGGTCGACTGGTGTCGAAGACGTCGAGCGCACGGATCGTGATGGTACCGATGCGTGCGCCTGCTGCCTCGAGCGTCACATCGTCCGGAACGCCTGGGGGCCGAGTGGCCGTCGGCCGATCTGTCCGAGTGGAGAGCCGTGGCTTCGACGCGGCCTGATCACCGTCCGCCGAATTCTGGTCCGCGGAATTTTGGGAGCTCTCGGTCGTGATCGACGCGGCGATTTGCTCGCCGCCACTCATCAATGCCAGCATCATGAGTACGTCAAACACGTCGTATCACCTTCATATAAATCGCGAGACAAATGACCCATGCAATCAAGGCAGACGTGAGGTCGTGCGACAAAAAATGCGCCCCGCGTGACTGCTGCGCGAGAGAGAACAAGCTGCCCAGTGCAAGAACGCCGACCAACGTCACTCGCGCACGAACTGGATGTTGTCCGAGCCATAAGAAATAAAGCGAGAATAAGGCGAAGGCAGACGACGAATGTGCTCCGGGAAAACACGCAGCTCGAGGTAAGTCATCGGGCCTGTCCTGATACCAATGCACGACGGGACGATCACCGCCGAAGCCTTGAAGACTCCAGGGACAATCGACGTTGGACGCTTCTTTAAGCGCGCCCACTGTCAGCGGCACAATCGCCATGCAAAGCGCGAGATAGCCCAGCGCGCGACGATACGGCTTTAGCGTGTTCCATCGGAAACTCACCGCCCACCCGGCGATGGCGAGAACCGCCACCAAGCGCATGGCATTGCGTCCGCCCCGATGAAGAAACTCGTTTGCCCAAAAACTTTGGGCGCCGCGCCAAGTTTGCGTCGCGACGTCGAAAAAAAACATTTGCGCGAGTCGACGGTCGCCATCGAGCAACGCTATGGCAGTCAGAGCGGCCGCTCCGAGAAGCACGGGCATCCATAAATGGCTACGTAAAAAGCGCGCGCGTGAAAAATAAGTAGCCATGCGAACTCGCTCAGTCAGACCGACCGAGCGACATAAAGTTCCTGAAGAGCAGACCCCGATGAATGACGAGAACGATTTTACATCGGGCAGAGTCGAGGTAATGATCGGACGAGCCTCGATGTTGCGCCGAATTGATCGATCACGGCCTGCGGCGCCGGCGCGCCCTCACCCGGTACGTAGACCGAAAACACGGCATCACCCGACAAGTCGAAAAAGACTATGCCACGCAGTGTCGATGAAGAACCGGGAATCTCGAGCAGGTATATCGATGAGTAGAGGTCGGGCCGAAGATGCCCGGCGAGCCCCGGCCCCTCCCGAGACAGATTGAAAAACTTGCTGCGCGTCGAGGGCTCGCCCTTGCCAACCGGCCCCTGGATCTCGAAAAGATTCGGACCCTTGATGATGAACGTCGTCGCGTCATCCCAAGTCTCGATACTTTTCCAGATTGATTGAAAGTGATTGGCGCTCACGCCGTGAGCTTGCGCGGGCGGCAACGCGCTCGCCACAACGGTTTCCGGCATTTTGAGAGCACTCGAGGTGGCACTGAGCGGAGCGGGCTCTTTCCCTGCGAGGGTCGAACGTACGAGTGCAGTTTGCTCAGATGACGCGCACATCGGCATCACCTGACCCGATGCCGCTGGCACTTCTGCAGCGAACAGCATCGCCACGACCGCGAGCGGGCCCATGAACGTGACGGCTTTCGTCATATCAACCCTGCGTGGAGAAAATCTCACCCGGCGACGGCAGCACATGATCGACGACTTTGCGCCAAACCACGGCACGACATTGTCGCTCGTCGAGGTTTTTGATACCGATCTGTAGCACCTTGAAACGGTCATCCATTGCCATCTGAACGGATTTCAAGTCGCTCGGAGATGACCCGGGGGGCAAGAAGGCCAGCAGTAATTCCACTTGAGTCATACCTGCACCCAGGAAGGTTCGGCCATCGACGAAATCATCGACATGCAGCACCGCTTCCCATGACACCTCGCGCTCGAGTTCACGCCTCACTTGAGTGATGAGTTGCCGAGAGCCGGGGCGCGTCATGTCGAACAACATGATGATGACCGTCTCGGCGTCGCGAGCGCGCGAGGCATCCCAGAATCGCTCGAAGCCGCGTTCGTTGGCGTGCTGAGCGCTGTAGTAAGTCTTGGCAACGACGAAATAGCCGAGACCCACCTTGATCGCCAGCGTGAGATCGATCGCGAAATTCGTATAACTCAGACTGAGGAAGGTGATCGCAGCCAAGGCGAGTTGTCCGACCGTGAATAAACCGGTACTCAAGCTCTGATTGGCCCCCACCATGAACGCTCGGGAGAGCAACGCGAGCATCACGAGGGTCAACACGACTCCGATCCAGGGTGAGGTGACCTTGAGCGTGGTTCCGGACAACGCGTCGTCGATTGCCGTGGCGATGATCGTGTTGTCGTCGACGGTGGAGGACACCGCCGTGGGTTTGATGCTCGAGATTCCCGGTGCCGAGGCGCCGATGATCACGATCTTTTCTTTGAAGATACTCCAATCGAAGGTCGACGACCCGCGCATGCCTTCGTAGAGATCGGCGAACGACACCCGGGTGTAGTCTCCCCGCTTGTTCCGCCAGTTGAGTTTCGAAAACTGTTCTTCGCCCGGCGCAACGTCACCACCGGCGAGCTTCACGACGCTCACGACGGTCGAGGGCAAATAGTTCGAGCCTGCAGGCAGCCAGTATTGATAACGTCGGACGATGCCATCTCGATCGGTCAAAAGATTGGAAGCACCGGTATTGCGCTGCAGACTCTCGAACATCGGCATGACGGCCGCGACCGTCGAAGGTCCCGAAGAGGTCACTCCCGAAGGACGAACGCCTGGAATGCTGGCCGCCTCAAGCTGACTCACCGCATCGTTGGACGGGGCCAGGCGTATGAACGGGAAGACGATGCGATCGTAGGCCGCAGCGACTTCCGCAAGTGCCTCGTCACCCGAGGGGTCGCGAGTGTCCCGCTCAGAAACATGAACGTTGAGCAACACCGCCTTGGGGCCGGCCTCCGAGACGTTTGCCAAAGCTTCCGCAAGAACGGCACGGGTCCACGGCCATCGACCCTGCTCCCGACCTACCCGCTCGAGCGACCGCTCGTCGATATCGACGATGAGAATGTCCGGCGACGGGGCAGGACTCGCAAGGCGCCACTTGAGAAGTCGATCATCGACGGTCGCGCCACGCTGGCCGTCGATGCCTTTGAAAGAAAAATCGACGATCACGAAAAGGCCGAGCGCCACGGCGAGCACTACGTAAAACCGCGATTCCCAACGTCGGGCGAGACTCCCGATGGAAGGCAGGATTCGGTCGAGTATGGAATTCATTGGACCCCCACCTTGTATTGGTTGATACGCGCCGACGCCGCGGATAAGCCCACTGCGGCATCGAGATCGGGCGTGACAGCGCCCGCCAACGTCGCGATGCGATCATTGATCGTCGGAGTCGACGCCCGCAGCAAGGCGACGTCGGCTCCTTGCGCGCTCGCCGTCGTGATGCGCTCGAGCACGCCGATGAGGGCCGAGGCGTCGTAGCCTGCGCTCGCAGCCAGACGCATTCCTTCTTCGTCGGCGATGAAATCGAGTGCCGGATCGAGAGGCCGAAGGTAGGTCTCTATGGCTGGCTGCCGCAAACTCCTGAGGTGGTGGCCTCGACGCACGTGAGCCATCTCCCGCGCAAGCACCGCGGCAAGTTCGTCTTCGGTGGTCAATAGTCGATAAAGACCGCTGCTCATCACAACGAGACCGCCTGGCAAACCCAAAGAAATGATCGAGGGTGAGTCGACGACGACGAAGCGCCACGACGTACTCGCGCCGAGTCGAGCGGCCACCCACTGACCGACCTGATTGACGTAGGTTTGCACAGCCACCTCGGCGACCGGCTTGGCGACGCTGAAGAGTGTCGCCGCGATCTCCTCTTGAATGGCTCGTGCATCGAGCGCGGCGACGGACGACGGACCGAGGGGCGAAGGTCCGGGTAACTTGATTTTGCGCGGGACGAGGCCACCCGCTGTCGCAAACCGCGCCCGCCGTGCAGCATCGGATGGGATGGCGGGCAGAGCGCGCATCACCGCGGTATCCGCCGACGCGGCCAGAATGGTCGAGCGGTCGATCACCGTACCTCGACCGAGCATGCTGCGCGTACCGCTGACCAACACCACATTGTTCGTCGCGTCACGGCCCGAGGCGACTGCCGCAAGGCCTGCCGCAGGACCGGGCGCAAGCAGTCGGACCGAAGAAATTCTGACCCAACCTGTGGTGCCTGACTTCAAGTCGACGCGGCGCCAGAAACCCCGTCGTTCGCGGGCCGTGACCCGCTCTCCGGCTGGGGCCCGGCCGACCACGGGAGCGGTCTGTAAGGGCTCGGCACGAAGGACGTCATCGGTAGTGAAGAATGCACGCTGCTCCTCGGCAAAAGAAATGACCGAGCACAGGGCGAAGATCGGCAGCAGTAGCCATGACCGCATCCCCACAATCTAATCCGGAGCCGTCGGTCGATAAAGCACTGTTATCAGTGATGACGCGCCCGACCACGGGTCGGCGGTCGACACGGTCGCCTTCCTTATTACATAGTACGGTTGCCATGGCGCGCCCCACCCGCCTGTCCACCCTCCCCACACTGGGTCTTGCGGCAGCACTTTTGCTGATTCCGCGGATCTCGCCCGCCATCGACCGCATGGAACTGCGGATCGAGCGCATCGAAACCGCGGCTGGGGTTTTGAAGGACGCCCGACTCAAAGTATCCATCGACCCGAAGACGGCCGCCCCTCGGGGAAATCTGAGCATCGGCTCGACGCCGGTCGGTCCTCTATCCATGAACCTTGCATTGCGCGAAGCCGGAAGCCGGGGGCTCATTTTCACCGGCGACCAGTTCGGCTTTGCAGGGGGCAATGTCGGATTCAGCGCGTCGCTGATCGGCCGGCGCTGGACGTTCACCGTCGACGCCGGCGCCATCTCGGGTCAATCTTTGTTGGAGCTGAGTAGGCCTTTCATCGATGTACCTGAAGGGTTTTCGGCAGAGGGCCGCCTAGACACCCTCCTCCAGCTCGCGGGTCGGACCGACACGCTATTACCGGAAATCGCAAACCTAGAATTTCGTGGATCGGAGCTCGGGTTCTCGAATGCGGAGGGAACCTTTGCCGCCGAGGGTATCGATCTCGAAGCGCGCCTCGGACTGTCGTCCGACACGTCGGGAAAGATCGAGGTCTCAGGTTATCTCAAGAGCGAGCGCGGCGAGGCACTCTTCGACAATGCCTATCTGAAACTCGGTTCACACCCGACCCGAATAGGTTTCGAGGGGGCGATGCAATCCAACCGGCTGAGCATCGGTCTGCTCGAAATAAAACAGGAAGGTCTCGTTGCTGCAACGGCAAGCGCGAACCTCTTGCTCCCCGGAAATTTTTTGGACGCTCCGGTGGATGTCCGGCAATTGAAAGTCGAGTCCGCCGCATTCGCTTTGGAGGAGCTGCGATTCCCCGCCGTCTACACGAGTTACCTGCAAACCGCTCTCGCCGGTACCTCACTCGACGCCCTCGAGTCTTCGGGTCGCATTTCCGGAACGCTGCAGATCAGCGACAACGCGCCAGTGTCGGGCGAGCTCAAACTCGAGGACCTTTCCCTCCGCGATTCCAAAGGGCTCTTTTTCCTGGATCGCTTGCGAGGTGCGATCAGCTGGGTGCCCGAAGATCGAGAACCTCTGGAGCCCTCCGTGCTCGCTTGGGATGCCGGCGGAATCTACGACGTGCGCGGCGGCGCGTCGTCCTTGCGGCTCGTGCTGCGCGGCATGTCGGCCGCATTGCTCGAGCCCGTCCGCCTTCCCGTCTTCGATGGCGCCGTCAATATTCAAGAGCTGCGCATGAAAGATGCCGGCTCGCCGAACATGCAAGTGCAGTTCACGGGAGAAATCGAGCCCATCAGCATGAGCGAAATCAGCCGAGCCTTCGGCTGGCCCGAGCTCGGCGGCTTCGTGACGGGTCGCATACCGCGTGTCGAGTACAAAGACGATACGCTGATCTTCGGTGGCGATCTGGAAGCCGAAATCTTTGACGGCCTCGTGCGCGGCAGCAACATCAAGCTGAGCGACCCCCTTGGCCGATGGCCGAGACTCTCGGCCGACCTCACCATCGACAACCTCGACCTCGAGACGCTCACCTCCACGCTCGAATTCGGAGCGATCACCGGTCGGATCGACGGACAAGTCGACGATCTCGAACTCTTCGCCTGGGCACCAGTGTCTTTCGATGCTTGGCTGCGCACGCCGGAGGATGATCACAGCCGCAAGCGAATCAGTGTCGACGCCATCAACAGTATCGCCAACGTCGGTGGAAGCGCAGGCTCGGGCGTCGCTTCGGCTTTGCAAATGGGCGCCTTGCGTTTCTTCTCTCGCTACAGTTATCGACAGCTAGCCGTCCGATGTGTGCTCGAAGACGATGTATGTCGACTTTCGGGGGCGCCGATCACCGATAATCGTTATTACCTGCTTGAGGGCGCCGGCGTACCTCGCGTCGATATCATTGGAAACTCGGGCCGTATACAGTGGTCGGAACTCCTACGGCAGATTGCCTGGCAAATCGAGACCGGCGGCACATTCAGCGTTCAGTAAATTCGGGAATCGGTCTTCACTTATGGGGAAAACCATGAAGAACCTGCTCAAGCTCAAGTTATCAGCGGCATCGCTGCTGATCGCCTCGTGCATCACGATCAACGTCTATTTTCCGGCAGGCGCCGCAGAGAAAGCGGCAGACCAAATCATCGACTCGGTGATCCAGGGCGGCGCGCGCAGCAATCCCCAGGCGTCACCCTCAACACCTCCTCAATCCCCGCCTCCTCAGGCTACGACCCCTCCGACGGGAAGCATCGAGTCTTTCGTCGGACCACGCGTGAAGCAATTCGTCACCCTACTGTTCGATGCATTCATCCCGCGAGCTCACGCCCAAACGGAAATGAATCTCGATGTGTCCTCGCCCGAGATTCGCGCCATCACGGCATCCATGCAAACCCGCTTCGGTCAGCTCGAACGTTTCTTTGACGCGGGAGTGGTCGGCCTCACCGCAGATGGTCTCATCGACATCCGCGACATCGGCGCGGCCGCCCTGCCCGATCGCGCACTCGTCAAGCGCCTCGTGGCTGAGGACAACACCGACCGCAATGCACTCTATGACGCCATCGCCCGAAAGAACGGGCGCCCGGAGTGGGCGCCGGACATCCGCCGCATCTTCGCGCAGCGTTGGGTAGAGCGTGGCGCCAAACCGGGCTGGTACTTCAAAGATCTCGACGGCAACTGGAAACAGCGCTGAGGTTCGCGAAGC
>JBIJCL010000271.1:0-3154 GCA_044344725.1 Steroidobacteraceae bacterium
ACCGATGAACACGTTCTCGTGCTTCCAGGCCATCGCGATCATCTCGTCGGTCCAGGGAATGCCCACGTGGATGCCGATGAGTTTGAGCTCCGGAAAATCGCAGGCGATGCCGTCGAGCAGAATGGGTCGTCCGACGCTGCGCATCGGTTGGTCTTTTGAGTAGACCATCGATTGGCCCACCTGCATCTGGATGGGTACACCGAGTTCGCAGCACTTGGCATAGAACGGGTAGTACTTGGCGTGGTCGGGCGGCAGATCGAACCAATGAGGGTAAAGATGAGCCCCGATGAACCCCATGTTCTTCACGGCGTCCTCGAGCGCACGCACGCCATTCATACCCTCGTACGGGTCGAGTCCAGCCATCCCATAAAATCGACCGGGATACTTCTCGATGGCTCGGGCGATCACCTCGTAGGGGAGATGGAACGATCCCGGTAACCCTTTGCGACCCGCCTTCGGTGCGAACAAAAACGCGCGCTCGATGCCGGCCTCGGCCATCTGGGCGAGCTGATCCTCGAGCGAGACGCCCTTCATGTTCGTCTTCGATTTCATCTTCCCGGCAAAGAATTGGTCTTGCCAGCCGGGCCGGTGGGAGATCGCCTCCTCGGTCCAGATTCCGCTGACGATATCGATGGCAGGAACGGGCGGGGTGCGGGTCACGGGCGATTTCCTCTGTCGATCGGTTCCAGTCGGGTTTTACCAAGACCATGATGCCGCAACCCATCCAAGGTGTGCCCGCGTGCGCGTCGGAGTGGCCGTTCTGAGATCTTTCATTGTTGTTTTTTAACAACGGAAAAATCGTGGGGACGCCGGTTTTTCCGTTGCCTGATGGTCATCCGCGGCCCTAGACTCGCGTGGATTTTTTCCCTACTCCATTCAGGGACCGAAACGGAGGATCAATGTCTTACCGCAATCGCAAGCTTTCCCTAGTCGGGGCGAGCGTCATGGCCGTATTGGCGGCCGCTCAGTCGGGAGCCCAAGAGGCCCAGCTCGAAGAAATCGTCGTCACGGCTCGTCAGCGCGCAGAGCGTATCGAAGACGTCCCGGTCACGATCACGGCGTTCACGCAGACCGAAATCAAGAACGCGGGTATCGAGCGTCCCCAGGATTTCATCGCGCTGACGGCCGGTGTGTCGCAAGTTCAGACGGCGGAAGCCGGAGACCTGCAGGTCAACATCCGCGGCATCAACACCGCGCGCGATGCGGAGACCAACTTTGCGCTGGTCATCGACGGTGTATTGCAGACGAACCCGAACGCGCTCAACCAAGAGCTCTCGGGCGTTTCGCAGATCGAAATTTTGAAGGGTCCGCAAGGCGCGCTCTACGGCCGCAACGCACTCGCTGGCGCGATGATCATTTCGACTCGCAAGCCTAGCGATACGGTCGAGTTCGACATCGGCCTCGGTGGCGGCGAGTACGGCAGCTTCAAGGGTAACTTCTACCTTGGCGGACCTGTGGGCGATGCGGCTCGTGGCTCGATCTCGGCCTACACCCGCACGACCGACGGTCAGTGGAACAACCTCGACCTGCGTTGCGACGATTGCGTCGACTTCTACGAGGAAACCGGTTTCCAAGCGCGATTGCTGTTCCCGGTGGCCGGTGGTGATGTCGATGTGAAGGCCAAGTACTCGACGATCGAAGCGGGCGCGATCAACTTCAACGCGTCCATTGCGCTCGCCGACGTGGCTCCTTTCGTCGGGCCGGCGTTCTACGCCAACCCGAACGAGCACACGTTCCGGTACATCAACAATATCGCGCCGCAGAACGAGCAGGAAAACCTCAACTTCTCCGTCAAAGGGGAGTGGGAAACCTCGCTCGGTACGCTCTCGAGCTACCTGGCGTTCAACGACCAGACCAACTATTTCCTTACCGACGGCACGAGCGGCGCCTTCCTGCTTTACTCGCTCGATGCTACCTGCCGCTCTTCGAACGATGCGAAGCTGACGAACCCGGGCTACATCCCGCCGTTCTTTGGCATCCCGTCGAACATTTGGTTGACCCCGGCGGGCAACAACGGCGCGGGATTCTTGCCGCCCTACGGTCCGACCACCTGCGACGGCTATCAGTACCAGCAGCGTGACCAACAGGACACGAGCCTCGAAGTTCGACTGACCTCGGCGGGCGACCAGTCGCCGCGTTGGGTCGCCGGCCTCTACGCCGCCGACATCGAGCGTCGCGTGGTCGTGTCGCAGGGTTCCGATCTCGCGCGTGGCGTGACGGCTGCCGGTTTCGTGCCGACTTCCGGCAAGAACCCGACCGACCTTCTCTACGATGACGACTTCTCGAGCAAGGTGTACGCCGCGTTCGGTCAAGTCGCCTACGACGTGACGGACGCCCTCGAGCTTGCGCTCGCGTTGCGTTACGACGTCGAGGATCGCTCGGTCGACAACAACGTGCCGCGCTGCTCGAGCGCTGCTGCAGCGTCGGGCCCGTGCCGTGCTCAAACCGTCGGCTTCAGCTTCTTCTCGAATCCGTACATCAATCCGGCCTACACGGCGAACCCCGCGTTCGCCGCGTCGGGGATCCCGAGCCGTTCCAAGAGCTTCAGCCAGTTGCAGCCGAAACTGTCGGCCAACTGGAAGACCTCGGAGGACTTCGCGGTGTACGCCTCGTACGGTTACGGTTTCCGTAGCGGTGGTTTCAACTCGTCGGGTAGTGCGGCCACGATTGCTTCGGCTTACGGCCGTGCCGGTGGCACCACGTTGTGCTTGGGCGCCGACTTTGCCCCGCCGACCTGCGGTGCGAACTCGACGCTCAATATCACCGACGTCAACGATCTCTACCGCAAGGAAGTGTCGAAGGCGGCCGAAGTCGGCTTCAAGTCGTTCTTCGCGGACCGGACGGTCAGCGTGAACTTCGCGGCCTTCCAGACGAAGGTGGAGGACATGCAGTTCTTCAACTTCTTCGCTGGTCCGTTCGGTCTGCTTCGCGTCGTCACCAACATCGACGAAGTGTCGATCAAGGGTTACGAACTCGATGCGCGTTGGAACGTCAACGAGAACGTCTCGCTCTTCGCGGGCTACGCCTCGACGGACGGCGAGATCGACAAATACGTCGGTCGTCCGTACACCAAGGGCGGTGAAGTGCCGTACGCGCCGAAGTACACGGGCAATGCGGGTATCGACATCAAGTTCCCGATCACCACCAATTGGAC
>JBIJCL010000272.1:0-3149 GCA_044344725.1 Steroidobacteraceae bacterium
TGCCCGTACCGGACTCGCCGGTGATGAGCACCGTAACTGCCGAACGCGACAGACGACCGATGGCGCGAAACACTTGCTGCATCGCGGGCGCCTTGCCGAGCAGCTCGGGCATACGTCCGTCTGCCTCAGTCCCCGCGGCGCTGCGTTGAGCGCTTTGCGCAGCCCGACGAACCAGATCGATGACTTGGTCGATATCGAAAGGCTTGGGCAAATACTCGAACGCGCCGCTCTCGTAAGCAGACACGGCGTTGTCGAGATCGGCATGGGCCGTCATCACGATGATGGGGAGCTGCGGTCGTGTACCGTGTAGTTTGCGAACGAGCTCGAGACCGGAGAGTCCGGGCATCCGGATATCCGTGAGCAAGACGTCGGGCGATTCGGTACGCAGCGCCTCGAGCGCAGGCTCGGCGGATTCGAATGCACGCGTGAGCATGCCTCCGCCCTTCAGAGCCCGTTCGAGGACCCAGCGAATCGAAGCATCGTCATCGACGAGCCATACGCGCAGCGGCCGAGCGTTCATGTTCCGTCCCCGGTCGGCGGCGTCTCGCCAGACAGCAGAGGCAGAATCATCGAGAACACGGTGTTTCCCGGTTCGCTCTGAAATTCGATGATGCCGCCGTTCCGATTGACGAGCTCCTGCGCCACGGCCAGTCCGAGACCGGTCCCGTTCGGACGAGCCGTCACGAGCGGATAGAACAAGGTTCCGCGGATTTCTTCGGGTACGCCCGGTCCGTTATCGATGATGTCGATCCGTACGGCGAGACGATGCCGGACGATGCCGATGTGCGTCTGGGTCAGCGCACGCGTCCTCAAGACGATTCGGCCCGACCCGCCCACCGCCTGCATGGCATTGCGAGACAAATTGAGTAACGCCTGCACGAGCTGATTTCGATCGAATCGACCTTCTGGCGCGCTAGGGTCATAGTCGCGCTCGACGACTACGCCGGCAGGCGCTTCGGCCACCAACAGTCGATGCACGTGCTCGCAGACTTCATGGATGTTGAGTGCGACTTTTTGTGGCGGTCTCGCGGGGCTCAACATCGTGTCGACGAGTGCCGTGAGTCGATCAGTCTCGTTGATGATCACCGAGGTGTATTCGCGCAGCTCCAGGGCCGGAAGCTGACGAGCCAGCAACTGCGCAGCGCCCCGTACGCCACCGAGCGGATTTTTGATCTCGTGGGCGAGTTGCCGAGTCATCATGCGACTGCTCTCGAGACGCGCGCGCAAGGCGTTGTCCCGATTCAATCGATTCCGAGGTTCCGCATCGGCGAGCTCGAGCAGCACGCGACGAGCCCCCGAAGGGCTATCGATCGGCGTGACCGTCATGTCGACCACGCGGAAATCTTTGGGAGTACCGATCGGACGCAACGCGAGGTCGCATTCGGTGACGACTTCTCCGGTATCCCTTGCGCGCAGCAGCGTGAGCTGCAAGTTGCCGACGTCGGTGAACAGCTCGCAAAACCCGCGGCCGCGGGCCTGATTGAGGCCGACGGCCATCAGTCCTTGAGCCGCGACATTCGCGTGCAGGACGACTAGCGCAGGATCGAGAAGCACGACGCCCGTGGAGAGGGCGTCGAGCAAGTCCGCGGGGTCGTGATGCGCAGCAAAACTCTCGAAGAGTCGCTCAACCGCCATGGTCGTTGCCGCGCATCACGCCGCCTCGGGCTCGGGTGCCGTCGAATCAGCAGCTGTAGTAAAGGTCGAGTTCGACCGGGTGCGTGCTCATTCGATAACGCGTGACTTCCTGCATCTTGAGATTGATGTAGGCGTCGATCACATCGTTGGTGAACACTCCACCGCGGGTGAGGAACTCGCGATCCTTGTCGAGGCTTTCGAGCGCCATGTCGAGCGAATGGCACACCGTCGGGATGTGCTTCGCCTCTTCGGGCTCGAGATCGTAGAGATCTTTGTCGGCCGGATCGCCCGGGTGGATCTTGTTTTGAATACCGTCGAGGCCCGCCATCATCATCGCGGCGAACGCGAAGTACGGATTGGCCGACGAGTCCGGGAAGCGCACTTCGATGCGACGCGCCTTGGGGTTGGACACGAACGGAATGCGGATCGATGCCGATCGATTGCGTGCCGAGTAGGCAAGCATGACCGGCGCTTCGAAGCCCGGGACGAGGCGCTTGTAGCTGTTCGTTCCGGCGTTCGTGAACGCGTTGAGCGCCTTGGCGTGTTTGATGATGCCGCCGATGTAGTACAGGGCGGTTTCGGAGAGGCCGCCGTACTTGTCGCCCGCGAAGAGCGCCTTGCCATCTTTCTGCAACGACTGGTGGACGTGCATGCCCGAACCGTTGTCGCCGACGAGCGGCTTCGGCATGAACGTGGCCGTCTTGCCGTAAGCATGTGCGACGTTGTGCACGGCGTACTTCAATATTTGAACTTCGTCGGCCTTCTTGACGAGGCCGCCGGCACCGATGCCGATTTCACACTGGCCGCCGGTGGCGACTTCGTGGTGATGCACCTCGATGACGAGTCCGAGCTCTTCGCAAGCACCGCACATGGCGTTGCGGATGTCCTGATACGCATCGACCGGCGGAACCGGGAAGTAGCCGCCCTTCACGCCGGGCCGATGGCCCTTGTTGCCGCCCTCGAATTGCGTGTTGCTGTTCCAGGCGCCCTGAACGGAATCGATGTCGTACGAACAGCCGTGCATCTCGTTCTTCCAACGGACGCTGTCGAAGATGAAGAATTCGTTCTCGGGACCGAATGTCGCGCCGTCGGCGATACCGGTGCTCTTCAAGTACGCCTCGGCGCGCTTGCCGATGGAGCGCGGATCGCGCTCGTAGCCTTGCATGGTCGCAGGCTCGATGACGTCACAACGGATGTTGACCGTGGCTTCTTCGAAGAAGGGATCGAGGATCGCGGTCGCGGCCTCGGGCATGAGGATCATGTCGGACTCGTTGATGCCCTTCCAACCGGCGATCGAGGAGCCGTCGAACATCTTGCCGTCGCGGAACAAGCCGTCGTCGACGAGCTTGGCAGGAATCGTGACGTGTTGTTCCTTGCCTCGGGTATCGGTGAAGCGCAGATCGGCCCACTTCACTTCTCGGTCCTTGATCATCTTGATGACGTCACTCGCGCTGCTCATGTTCGCTCCCTGGGGGTTAAGACGCCCAAGTATGATGCATTTAGCGTGCCGATGC
>JBIJCL010000028.1:0-11714 GCA_044344725.1 Steroidobacteraceae bacterium
CGGTCGCGCGCAGATCGTCGAGCAATCTCGGGAGATCGTTCGAGGCGTATCGAACGACGTGGAGAACCGGGCCGAACGCCTCGCGCGTGAGATCACGCACGGACTCGAGTTCGATCAGATGAGGCGCGACGTAGCGTCCCGGATCGATCGTGGTGGGGTAGCCGACCGGCGTGGCGCTCGGAAGGCGGCCTACCTTCAAGAGTCGGCCTTTGCGCGCGACCTCTTCGACGTGAAGGCGCAACTGACGCGCAGCCTCGAGACTGATCACGGGACCGACATCCACGGCAAGATCGCGCGGATCCCCTACGACTAGCGTATCCATCGCGCCCACGAGCATGTCGACGATGCGATCGGCGATGTCGTCCTGCACGCAGAGCAGGCGCAGTGCAGAGCAGCGCTGACCTGCGCTCCCAAACGCCGAATTGATGGCATCGTCGACGACTTGCTCGGGCAGCGCGGTGGAGTCGACGATCATCGCGTTGATGCCGCCAGTCTCGGCGATGAGCGGCAGGATCGCGCCCTCACGCGAGGCCAATTTTTGGTTCAGCCAGCGTGCCGTGGCCGTGGAGCCTGTGAATACGACCCCTGCGAGCGAGGCCTCCGTGAGCGCCGCCTCGCCGAAGTCGCGTCCGATCATCGGCAGTACGTGCAGTGCGTCATTCGGCACCCCCGCCTCTCGGAGCAAAGCGGCGAACGCGAGGGCGACCCGGGGCGTGGTTTCAGCAGGCTTCGCGACGACGGTATTGCCGGTGACGAGCGCGGCCACGACCTGACCTGCGAAGATGGCGAGCGGGAAATTCCATGGGCTGATGCAGGCGAATACGCCTCGGCCGAGGAGTCGCAGTTCGTTGGTCTCGCCGGTGGGCCCGACGAGCCGCTGCGGCGCGCCCTGCAGCTGTCGCGCCTCCGCGGCGTAGTACCGACAAAAATCTGCGGCCTCCCGAACCTCGGCGAGCGCATCGCCAAACGTCTTGCCCGCCTCCTGAACAAGCAGCGACAGGAACGAGTCGCGGCGTTCCTCGAGCAGATCGGCGGCGCGCTCGAGGCATGCCGCGCGTTCTGCGACATCGCGTCGTTGCCACTCGTGCAGGGCGGCGTGGGCCACCGCAAAGGCGGGCGCCACCGCGCTCGCCGGTTCGAACGGCGGCAGCTCGGGCATCGGGTGCATTTGGCAGATCTTTCGTAGACCTTGCAGACTGGTCTCGAGTCCAAAATCGATACCCAAAGAATTACGCCTTGCCTCGCCGAAAAGTTTCGGCGGTAGCGGGATTCCGGGGTGTGAGAGATCAGACTCCTTCAGTCGTTTTCGCGCTTCGGCGATCGGATCGACGACGACATCATCGACCGATACGCGTTCATCCATGAAGCGGTTGACGAACGATGTGTTTGCACCGTTTTCGAGTAGTCGACGCACGAGGTAGGCGAGCAGCTCGGCGTGTGGTCCAACGGGAGCGTAGACGCGCACCGGCGGGAAGTCTTTGATCTGACGACGTGCTTCGTCGTAGAGCAGCACTCCCATGCCGTGCAATCGCTGAAATTCGAGTGCGGGTAAAGCCGGTGCGGCGCGTCTCATGGCGAGGATGGCGCCGATCGTGTGGGCGTTATGGGTGGCGAACTGCGAATAGATCAGCGGCGCCGCCGCGATCAATTTTTTCGCGCAGGCGAGATATGAGACATCGGTCGAGCACTTTCGGGTGTAGACCGGGTATTCGGTCAAGCCGCGTTCCTGCGCACGCTTGATCTCGCTGTCCCAGTACGCGCCTTTGACGAGGCGCACGGCAAGCGGGCGACGCAGTTCGCTCGCGAGAGCCGTGACGTGATCGATCACTTGCGGAGCCCGTCGGCCGTAGGCCTGCACGGCGAGACCGAGGCCCGGCCAGTCGCGCGTCGCGGGGTCGCGCGCGAGCGCGCCGATGAGCTCGAGCGACAATTCGAGACGGTCTTGTTCTTCGGCATCGAGCGTGAGACCGAGCCCTCGAGACGCGGCGAGTCGCGCGAGTTCGAGCGCCCGCGGCAACAATCGATCGAGCGTCCGACGGCGTTGCACGAGGGAATAACGCGGATCGAGCGCCGACAGCTTGATGGAGATGGCGTGATACGCATGCAGCGACGGAACATTTCCGGAAGGTCGTGCGGCGGCGATGGCTTCGATCGCCGAGGCGTAGGCTGCCGTGTAGCGTTCGGCATCGGCATCGGTTCGAGCGCCTTCGCCGAGCATGTCGAAGGAGCAGAGTGATAGGGCGGATTCCGAGGCGCAACGTTCGAGGGCTTCATCGATGCCACGGCCGACGACGAACTCGCCGCCGATGATGCGCATGGCCCGACGCAAGGCGTTGCGCACGACCGGTTCGGTCATGCGCTGGCTGAGTCCGCGCATCCAGGAACGGGCGTCGCCGGTCATCTCCGCGGGCAGGTCGACGAGTCGACCGGTCAACATTAGGCCCCAAGTCGAGGCGTTCACGAAGAGCGATGTAGAGCGGCCCGAATGCGAGTCCCAGTTGCCGCTCGATACCTTTTCGGCGATCAAGCGATCGGCCGTGTCGTCGTCGGGGACGCGCAGGAGCGCTTCGGCGAGACACATCAGTGCGATACCCTCCTGGTTGGAGAGTCCGAATTCCTGCAGGAAAGCGTCGAGATACGGACGTTCGTCGGCACGGCGTCGCGCGCCCGAGACGAGCGCACGACCGGTCGCGATGGCGGACTCGCGCCATGTGTCGTCGAGCGAGTCGAGCAGATGCTGAACGTCCGCCGTCTCGCTGCGCGGGCGCGGGGAAACGAATGTCATGCCCGGTATTATGAGGCCGAGTACAATGCTTTCCCAGATTGGACGTTAGGGGGTTGTTTCGCAATGCAGACCGCAACCGAGACCACGAGTCGAAAAGCGCTTTTGATCGCGTTCGAGAACGCGGGCTATCTCAAGCCTTTCCTGGCACTCGCGATCGATCTTTCCCTTTTCGCGGGCGGACTTGCGCTCGTACTGATCGACGCCTCGGTCTGGCTCAAGGTGCTCGGCTCGGTCATGGTGACCGCCGGCATCGTCCGCTTGTTCCTGATCGGTCACGACGCTTGCCACGGCTCGTTTTTCAAAAGTAAGTGGCTCAATCAGGTCGTCGGTCGCATCGCTTTCCTTCCGTCGATGACGGCGTTCAGTTTGTGGGACGTCGGTCACAACGTGGCCCATCACGGGTTCAACAACCTCAAAGGGCGTGACCAGGTGTGGGCGCCGTTCTCCAAAGACGAGTTCGATGCGCTACCGCGTTATCGTCGTGCGCTCGAGCGCATCTACCGCAGCGGCCTCGGTTGGGGCCTCTATTATTTCCTCGAGCTGTGGTGGAAAAAGCTCTACTTCGCCACGCGCAAGCAAATCGGCGCAAGTCGCGCCAAGTATCACTGGGACAGCGCGCTCGTCACCGTCGGCATGGTGTCCTGGGTGGGTTTGATCGTGCTGGTGTCCTTCGAAACGGGACAGAGCCTCGGGTTGCTGCTCACACTCGGCGTGATCGTGCCGTTCGCGCTCTGGAATGTCGTGATGGGCTTCGTGGTCTTCGTGCATCACACCCACCCGAAGATCGCGTGGTTCCTCAAGCGACACGAGTGGCAGCAGTACCGTGCCTACCTCACGGCGACCGTCCAGGTGCGTTTACCCTTGGGTATCGACCGGCTGCTCCACAACATCATGGAGCACAACGCCCATCACCTGAATCCGCGCATTCCGATGTATTCGTTGCGCAGAGCGCAGACCTTGCTGACCGAGCGCTTCAACGACCAGTTCCAGGTTTACCGCATGAACTGGCAGACCTACGTCGACTGCGTGCGACGTTGCAAGCTCTACGACTACACCAACCACGCTTGGCTAGATTTCAGAGGTCAGGTGACGTCGCAGGTGCCGCTGAAGGTGCCTTCGAACTAAGAGCCGTCAGCCGGAGATTCGTACCGCATCGCCGACGCGTAGCACGTTACCGGCGCCGCTTTCGACTCTCGCGTTCTGACCGAAGGTGACGCCGCGCAGAGCGGTGTCGAACCGAAATTCCTGCAAGACGGGCAGCGGACTCAAGGCTTTCCGGCCACTCTCTTGGTCGATGCCGGTCATGACGCATCGCGTGCAGGCCTTCACGAGCTTCATGCGTGTGGTGCCGATGCGCAATTCTTTGATGTGGTCTTCTTCCCAGGCCTCGGCACCGTCGAGCACGATGTTGGGCCGGAATCGACTCATCGGCAGAGCCGAGGGCATTCGACGGTTCAAATCTTCGAGCGAGGCCCGTGTGCAGATGAGCAGGGGATAGCCATCGGGGAAATTATCGGAGCCAGCAGCCACGATGCGCGCCGGTTCACCCACCACCGCGCTCGCGAAACGCGCAGCCTCCCGCCCGAGATCGATCGCTTCGACGACGCGCTTCCAAACGTTGACCGTGCGCCAATCTCCGGGCGCCGTGGTCATGGGCGCGGGCCTCTCGAGTCGCAAACGTCCGGCTTGCGGATGAACGAGCGTCACTCCAAGTTCATCGGGCTCGGCCTCGAGTAGCGCCAATACGGGATGACTGCGCTGGGTGATGAAACGACCCTCGGCGGTGATGAACATCCATTCACGATCGTACTGCAAGCCACGCGGACCCAAGCGCGCCGCATCGAGATCGATGGCGCGCCCCGATTTGACCGGATAGATATGCAGCGAGTGGATGCGGAGATCGCGAGCGTTCACCGCCGCATGATAGCGCCGCGGTCGCGATCTCGCGGGCTACAATCGAGCCATGACAGCCCCTGCGCCGCGAGCGCTCCAGGACGTACATTTCGAATCCGCGGTCGTCGAGACTTTGCCGGCCGACCCCATTTCGGAGAATGCGCCGAGGCAGGTGTCGGAGGCGGCCTATACCTTCGTGATGCCGACTCCGGTAGCGGCGCCGCGTTTGCTTGCGTGGTCGGCAGATCTCGCCGAGCGTCTGGGGCTCGCACGACCGTCTTCGACGGGTGCCGCCGTCGACATTCTTGCCGGCAATGCCTTGGCGCCGGGGATGCGCCCCTATGCCGCGCGCTACGGCGGGCATCAGTTCGGCAATTGGGCCGGCCAGCTCGGTGACGGTCGCGCCATCACGCTTGGCGAGCTCATCGCAATCGATGGCTCGCGACAGGAATTGCAGTTGAAGGGGGCTGGCCCCACGCCGTATTCCAGATTCGCGGACGGGCGTGCCGTGCTTCGCTCGTCACTGCGCGAATTTCTTTGTAGCGAAGCCATGCACCACCTCGGGGTGCCCACGACGCGAGCGCTGTCGCTCGTGGCGACGGGCGAGCCGGTGGTCCGCGACATGTTTTACGACGGCCGTCCGCAGCCCGAGCCGGGTGCCATCGTGTGCCGAGTCGCGCCCTCGTTCATTCGCTTCGGAAATTTCGAGATCCACTCGGCGGCGGATGAGCACGCGGTGTTGCGCCGTCTCGTCGATCACGTCATCGGTACACATTATCCCGAGTTCGATGCAGCGGATCCCGCTGCGCCCGCGGCGTGGTTCGCCGAGATTTGTCGACGTACCGCGGTGATGATCGCGCATTGGATGAGAGTCGGATTCGTGCATGGCGTGATGAATACCGACAACATGTCGATCCTCGGGCTCACGCTCGATTACGGTCCTTACGGTTGGCTCGAGGGCTATGACCCGCAATGGACGCCGAATACGACCGACGCCTCGGGTCGTCGCTACTGCTACGGCAACCAACCTCAGATCGGCCTCTGGAATCTCGCAAGACTCGCCGGTGCGCTGTTGCCGATCATCGATGATCGCGAGGCGCTTCAGCAGGGCCTCGAGCTCTATCGCAGCACCTATAGCCGTACTTGGCAGGGCATGCTCGCCACCAAGCTCGGCCTCGAAAGCATCGAGCGTGAGGGTGATTCGGCGCTCGTGGATGAGCTTTTTTCTTTGATGACTGCAGTCGAGACCGATATGCCGATCCTCTTCCGGGGGTTTGGCGACCATCTCGAAGAAACCGAGGACGGATTCGTCGAGCGCGTGGTCCAACCGGCGTTGTACGAAGGCGCCGAGCTTTCTGACGATCTCCGAGCTCGATGGCGGGCGTGGTTCGCAAGATGGCGTCGGCGGGGTGAGGTGAGTGGTCTCGAGACGCACGAGCGGCAGCGTCGCATGAGCGCCAGTAACCCGTGCTACGTACCGCGAAATTACCTGGCGCAACTCGCCATCGATGCGGCGGCCGAAGGCGATGTCGGACCTCTCGAAGATTTATTGACCGTGCTGCGCAATCCTTATGAACGCCAGTCGGGCCGCGAGTCTTACGCCGCTCGACGACCCGAGTGGGCACGGCACCGAGCCGGCTGCTCCGCGCTCTCCTGCAGCTCTTGAGAGGGCTCGCCCTCAGGGGGCGCGCGCATCGCTTCAGTCGGATCGCTTAGCGGACTGCGCCCGCCACTTCGTTGACTCCGCGCGGTCCGAGGGGGTAGCCTTTCGTCCGTTCGTGAGGTGCCTTCGGTGCGGTGGTCGCATCGAAGGTGAAACGGGAAGTCGGTGAGCGCGCTTCGGCGCACAATTCCGACACTGCCCCCGCAACGGTAAGCGAGGCAGGGTGATCTTCGGCCACTGTTTCCACTGCAAGGGTGGGGGCGGGAAGGCGATCATCCAAGGCGCATCAATCAGCGCCGCTCGCAAGTCCGGAGACCGGCCTCGCGATATCCATGGCGTGCTCGGTGGGAGCGCGAGAAGGAGTATCGATGAGCGCTCAATTTCCGGCCCGAACGGCCTTGATCCCGATTCTTGCGGGTCTCTCCACAGTGGCATTGCAGGCGGCCGAGGGTCGCTCGTCCGACGATTCGTACGTCATCACGGCGACCCGTACGCTGCAGAAACTCGAGGACACGTTGTCTTCGGTCACCGTCATCGAGCGTGCCGACATCGAACGTTCGCAGGCGCGGACTCTCGATGAGTTGCTCGCCGGAGTCGAGGGCGTCGCCATCGCGAGGCAGGGCGGGATCGGTCAGCCGACGTCGGTCTACGTGCGTGGCGGCGAGTCGGACCACGTGCTCTGGATCATCGACGGCGTGCGCATCGGTTCGGTCACGACCGGCATCCCCGCGCTGCAAGATCTGCCGCTCGACACCGTCGAGCGCATCGAGATCGTGCGCGGAGCTCGCTCGAGCCTCTATGGCGCCGATGCGATGGGTGGTGTCGTGCAGATCTTCACGCGTCGGGGCGCCGGAGCGGATCGCTCCGTTCGTGTCACGGCGGGATCGAACGGCACGCGCCAGCTTGCGCTCGGTCACGGGCTCGGCGACGAGTCGGCGTGGGTCGATCTGCAGGTCTCGCATCTCGAAACCGACGGCATCAACTCCTGTTTGGGATTACCTTTCCCGCCGGGTGGCGGTTGCTTCACTTCGGAACCCGACCGTGATCCCTACCGCAACACCAGCGTGAATCTGGGTGCGGGCTATCGGTTCGACGGAGGCGCCACACTCGAGGCCTTCGCACAGCGCGCCGAGGCGCGGGTGTCATTCGATTCGTCGTTCCTCAACCAGTCGGATCTCGTCAATCAGGCCGCGGGCCTCAAGTTTGTCTCCGAGCCGATTTCGGGTTGGCGCAGCACCGTGACGGCGGGGCGCTCCTGGGACGAGTCGACGAGCTTCAGTGCGTCGGCGAGCTTTACGAGCGTCTTCAATTCGTCGCGAGATACCGTGACGTGGCAAAACGAGCTCCGCGCGGGCGGCGGCAATTTTTTGATCGGCGCGGATTATCTGCGAGACCACGTTGACAGCGGTGTGTCCTACACCCGTCCGTCTCGCGACAATCGCGCGGCGTTTGCGCAGTACGCATTCGGTTTTGGTTCGCAAGATCTCGCGCTCGCGGCGAGACTCGACGACAACGAGCAGTTCGGGTCGAACGCGACGGGCAGTTTGGCGTGGGGCATGCGCCTCTCGGGCAACTTGCAGGCCTACGCCAGCGTCGGCAGTGCGTTCAAGGCGCCGTCGTTCAACGAGCTCTACTATCCAGGGTTCAGCAATCCCAACCTCTCGCCAGAGCGCGCTCTGACCACCGAGATCGGTCTCAAGCAGCGGCTTTCCTGGGGGCGGTGGTCGGTCAGCGCCTATCGCAGTGAAGTGGACGATCTCATCGCCTTCGACGTGGCCACCTACCTCCCACAGAACGTCTCGAAAGCGTCGCTGGGCGGCATAGAGGGTGCGATCGAGTGGCAGGGTGGCCCATGGCGGATCTCCCAGACGCTCGGATGGCTCTCGGCGGAGGATCGCAGCCAAGGGTTCAATCGCGGACGTGAGCTTCCACGTCGACCGGCCTGGTCCGGGCGCTCGTCCATCGAGTGGAGCGGACCCCGGGTCGATCTGGGTGCAAGTGTGCAGTTCGCGAGCCGCAGGTATGATGACCTTGCGAATTCGCGCGATCTCGGCGGGTATGCGACGGTCGATCTGACCGGCGCCTGGCGGGTCTCGAATGCGACGGAGGTTCAGCTCCGACTCGCAAACGCGTTCGACCGTCGCTACGAAACCGCGACGCTTTATCCGGCCTTGGGTCGGGAGTTTTTCGTGACGTTGCGCTATCGTGCGCCGCGTTGAGATTGTTGGGGAGTTCGGTAGATGATCGAAAACACATCGTCAGCCCGTCGCGGGTTTTGGTGGGTGGCGCTGGCTCTGGCGCTCGTCATGGCGGTCACGAGACTCGGCCACTTCGGCGAGTACGGCGGTCCGCTCGATGCGTCGTGGGCCGTGTTCTTCCTTGCGGGCCTTTGGCTGCGCGACCTGCGGCTGTTTCCGGGCTATTTCGTGCTCGGCTGGGTCGTTGACCTCGCTGCCTTTGCGATGGGTACGCCGACCAACTGCTACAGCATCGCCTATCTCTTCCTGATTCCGGCGTACGGCGCCTTGTTCATGGCGGGACGTTGGGTGGCAGAGGGTGGCTACGGTCGTATCGGCGTCGCGGTGGCGGGCAGCGCGCTCGTGACGTTCGTCGTCGCCAACCTCGGCATGTTCTGGCTGGCTCCGTCACCCTCGGCGCCCACGCTGACTGCGTTTGCTTCAGCGGTGGCCGGTTACTTCCCAGGCTACCTGATGACGATGGCGACCTACGTCGCGGTCGGCTTGCTCGTCGAGCGAGTGCTGGGTGCGCGTCAACGGGTGATTGCCTAACTCCGTAGCCGAGGGCCGCGCGCGGCGGACAGGCCCTCTACGGGCCCAAAGAAAAAGCGCCGGGGTTTTGGTCCCGGCGCTTTTTTTATGCCTGCAAAGAACGCAGTGCGTGATCGCGCGGATCAGTTGCCCCAGGGCAACGTGGTGGCGACGGTGAATACCACCTTGCTCTCCGACGAGTTGGCGTCACCGATGTCGACGCCCGGCTTGAAGTCGCTTCCGTCGACCCACTTGAGACCGAGATCGAAGTTGCCGACGGTCTTGCCGACACCGATGGAGTAATCGGTGTACTTGTCGTCGCCCCAGAAGTCGCCGCCGGAACGACCCACATGCAGCGAAAGGGTGAAATCGTTGGGCAGGGGGATGTCCGTATTGGCTTCGAGGTAGGTCGCGCCGTCGCCCGAGTTGACGAAGTCGGACGAGTACCAATATTTGAACGAGACGGCCTTGAAGGACAGGCCGAGGTAGTACTCGGTGTAGTCGATGTCGTCGCCGTCGTCGAAGTAGTTGTAGCGAGCGAGGCCGATGTCGTAGCCGAAGTCGTCGGTGAAGTTGCCTGCGAGCCCGCCGATGAGGTCGAGTTCGAATTCGGATTCGGTGCCGTCGCCGAAATCGACGTTGCTCGCCCAGGCGCCGAGGTAGAAGCCCGACTCGGACGACCAGTCGAGGCTGGCTTGCAAGGCGGGATCGCGCGCGGTCTGCGTGATGCCGCGGAAGTCGTAGTCGGAGGCGAGGGTGATGGTCGAGGACACCTCGGCTTGGGCGGTGGCCGCTGCGGCTCCGAGTGCGAGCACGGCGAGAACAGGGGCAGTCTTCATGTGGGAATGACCTCGGGGGTTGAAGGGTGACTTGGGAACCAAAGCAAACGCCATGCCAGAACAAACCGGCGTGAAACGCTGCTACGGCTGAATTTTATCGCACATTACGCACCGGTTTGGTGCGGACAAATCTGGGTGCGCAGGGCATTAGTGCAGGGACTGCTAAACTTCGCGCCATGTCCGCGCAAAACACTTCTCCTTGGCACGAGCGTGCCACGAACCTTCGTCCTGCCACCCAAGCCTTCATCGACGGGCGTTTCGTCCCGGCCTTGAGCGGCGCGACTTTTCAGAAAAAGAGTCCGATCGATGGACGCGTGCTCGCCGATGTTGCGGCCTGCGATACCGCGGACGTCGAGGTTGCCGTGGCGAGTGCGCGTGCGGCGTTCGACTCCGGCGTCTGGTCGGCGAAGAGTCCGGTTCAGCGTAAGCGCGTGCTCAAGCGTTTCGCCGAACTCATTCTCAAGTACAAGGAAGATCTTGCCCTGCTCGAGACGCTCGACATGGGCAAGCCGATCTCGGATGCCTTGAAGGTCGATGTGACGTCCTCCGCCCGCTGCATCGAGTGGTATGCCGAGGCCATCGACAAAATTTACGGGGAAGTGGCCCCGACCGGTCCCGGCTCGCTGGCGACGATCACGCGCGAACCGATGGGTGTGGTCGGTGCGATCGTGCCTTGGAATTTTCCGATGATCATGACCGCTTGGAAGCTCGGCCCCGTGCTGGCTTCGGGTAATTCGATGGTGCTCAAGCCATCCGAAAAGTCACCGCTCAGCGCACTGCGGCTCGCCGAGATCGCGATCGAGGCGGGGATTCCTCCCGGGGTCTTCAACGTCGTGCCCGGTTTCGGGGGTACCGCCGGAAAGGCGCTCGCGCTATCGATGGGGGTCGATGCCATCGGATTCACGGGTTCGACGGCGACGGGCAAGCTCGTCATGCAGTACGCCGGCCAGTCGAACATGAAGCGCGTGGGGCTCGAGTGCGGCGGGAAATCCGCGAACATCGTGCTGGCGGATTGTCCCGACCTCGATGCGGCCGCTCGCGCAGCGGCGTTCGCGATTTTCTTCAATCAAGGTGAGATGTGCTCGGCGGGTTCACGTCTGCTCGTCCACGAGTCCATCCGCGAAGCGATGCTCGAAAAAGTGGCTGCAATCGCGCGCGAGTTCAAGCCGGGTGATCCGCTCGATCCGGCGACACGTCTTGGCGCCATCGTCGACGACATCCAGATGAATCGCGTGCTCGGGCTGATCGATTCGGGTCGCGAGGAGGGCGCGCGCGTGCATCTCGGTGGTTCGCGAGTGCGTGCCGAGACGGGCGGCTGCTTCGTCGAGCCGACCATCTTCGACGGCGTGACGCCCGGCATGCGCATCGCCCGCGAAGAAATCTTTGGTCCCGTGCTGTCGTGTCTGTCGTTCAGAGAGCCCGAAGAGGCGCTCAAGATCGCCAACGACAGTGAGTACGGGCTTGCGGCGGCGGTGTGGAGTCGCGATCTGTCCACGGCACATCGTATCGCTCGCGGCCTGCGTGCGGGGACGGTGTACGTCAATTGTTACGACGCAGACGACATCACCGTGCCGTTCGGTGGCTACAAGCAATCGGGCATCGGTCGCGATAAATCGCTGCATGCGTTCGACAAGTACACCGAGCTGAAGACCACTTGGATCGAGCTCGGGTGACCTCGGGCGTAGACGGCTCATCGCTCGCCGACGGCGCACTGGCGTTCGTCGACGTCGAGACGACCGGTGGGCATCCGGCCTGGCACCGGATGA
>JBIJCL010000039.1:0-10613 GCA_044344725.1 Steroidobacteraceae bacterium
CCAACGCGCTGCTCTTTCGCGACCTCATCATCACCCAGGGCTCGGTGCGGGTCGTCGCGCAGCGCGCGCGGTCGACGGGTCTCGACTTCGAAGATTCCACTTGGACGCTGAGCGGCGCGGTGCGCATCGACGTGGATGGCGGCACGCTCACTTCCGAAGAAGCCGCTGTCACGTTCGAAAAGAACCGCATCGTCCGCGCCAGCATCCGAGGCAAGCCCGCGGAGTTCTCGCAAAAATTGAAGGACGGCAGCAGCGCTCGCGGTCGTGCCGGCAACATCCTCTACGACATGGCGGCCTCGACCGTCACGCTGCGCGAAGACGCCTGGCTGAGCGACGATGGTCGAAGCGAAGTTCGGGGCGACCAACTGGTCTACAACGTACGCGAACAACGCGTACAAGCCGGTAAACCCGCGGGCAGCGACGAGCGCGTCCGCATCATCATCCGTCCGCGGCCCTCGCCATGAATCGACTTCGCGCGAGCCACCTGGCCAAGTCCTACGGCAAACGCAGCGTCGTACGCGATCTCACGATCGAAGTCGCTGCCGGAGAGATCGTGGGGCTGCTCGGACCGAACGGCGCCGGCAAGACGACGGCGTTCTACATGATCGTGGGCCTCGTTCCGGCGGACGCCGGACGCATCGAGCTCGACGATCGGGACCTCACCCATGCGCCCATCCACCTTCGGGCGAAAGCCGGTATCGGCTACTTGCCGCAGGAAGCCTCGGTGTTTCGCCGGCTGTCGGTCGAAGAAAACGTCCGCGCGATACTCGAGACTCGTGCGGACCTCGATACCGAGCAACGCAACGCGCGATGTGAACAAATTCTCGCGGACCTGAGGATCGATCACGTGCGAGGCTCCCTCGGCATGTCGCTGTCGGGTGGTGAGCGTCGGCGAGTCGAGATCGCTCGCGCACTCGCCGCGAACCCGAAGTTCCTGCTGCTCGACGAACCCTTCGCCGGTGTCGATCCGCTGTCGGTGGCCGATATCCAGCGCATCATCCGAGAACTCGCCGATCGCGGGATCGGCATCCTCATCACCGACCACAACGTCCGCGAGACGCTCGGCGTGTGCGCACGCTCGTACATCATCGGCGACGGGACGGTCATCGCTTCGGGGTCGGCAGCGGAAATCCTTGCCAATCCCCGCGTGCGTGAGGTGTACTTGGGAGAGTCATTCAGTCTCTAGGATCGTTCTCGCGGAGCCGGCAGCTCCGCTTCGCTCAATCAGGCCCGCCGATGCTCAAGCAGTCCCTGCAACTCAAGCTTGGTCAGTCGCTGACCATGACCCCGCAGTTGCAGCAGGCTATCCGCCTCCTGCAGATGCCGACGCTCGAGTTGCAGGCGCACCTCGCAGAAGTGCTCGAGAGCAATGTCATGCTCGAGCAAGAGGACCCCGAGGACGAAGTCGAGCTCGAGGCCCACTTCACCGCGGTTCAGCAAACCCCCGACACCTCGCAGACCGAACCGGTCGAAGTCGAGGTCGTGGAACAGCCTTGGGCCGATCGGCCCGGTACGGGCAGCGATTCATCGCGGGCCGAGGACGACGAACAACCCGAGCGTGACATCGCCGATGAGCGCGGGGAATCCCTGCGCGATCATCTGCTCGGTCAACTCGAAATCGCCGGCCTCTCGAACAACGACCTGTCCGTCGCGGCGGCGCTCGTCGATGCGCTGAACGACGATGGCTATCTCACCGAATCTTTGACCGACATCGCCGAGGCCTTGCGACCGGAGATCGACTGGGACGAAGAAGAAGTCGAACGCGTGTTGCTGCTGGTGCAGACGCTCGAACCCGTCGGAGTCGGCGCCCGCAATCTCGCCGAGTGCCTAAGCATCCAATTGGCGCAACTCGATCCCTCGACGCCAGGGCTCGCGCTCGCCCGTCGCATCGCCGAACATCACCTCGACTTGCTCGCCCAACGCGACTTATCGCCGCTGCGCAAAGCGACCGGGGCCAGCGAGGACGAACTCGCCGAAGCGGTTGCGCTCGTCCGATCCTGTCACCCTCGCCCGGGCTCGCTCGTCAGTGCCTCGAAACCCGAATACGTCGTCCCGGATGTCTTCGTGCGCCGCAAAGGCAAGGGTTGGGCGGTCGAACTCAACGCCGGAACCATGCCGCGAATCCGGGTCAACCAAGAATATGCGGGCCTGCTCGGTCGGGGAGGCGCCCACACCACCTTGCGCACCCAGTTGCAGGAGGCCCGATGGCTACTGAAGAGCCTCGAGATCCGCAACGACACGCTCGTCAAGGTGACCCGCGCGATCGTCGAGCGCCAAGCCGACTTCCTCAATCAGGGTGAGGAACACATGCGGCCGATGATCCTCAAAGACATCGCGACCGCCATCAGCATGCACGAGTCCACCATCTCGCGCGTGACCTCGGGCAAGTACATGCATACGCCGCGCGGCGTCTACGAACTGCGGTATTTTTTCTCGAGCCAAGTCGAGGGCGGGGACGGCCAAGGGACCTCCTCGACCGCCATCCGCGCCAAGATCCGCAAGTTGGTCCGCGAAGAAGACCCGGCCCAGCCGTTGTCGGACAGCCGTTTGGCCGAAATATTGTCGGGAGAGGGCATCCCCGTGGCCCGCCGCACGGTGGCGAAGTATCGGGAGGGGTTAGGAATCGAGTCTTCGGCCGAGCGCAAGAAGGCCAATTCGCGTTAACCTTGACCTCATCAGGAGGATGTCATGCAAATTTCCATCACGGGCCATCATGTCGTCGTCACCGACTCCATGCGCGCGTACGTGCACAAGAAGATGGACCGCATCGTTCGCCATTTCGACCACCTCATCGACGTCCACTACGTGTTGTCCGTCGAGAAACTCCGTCATCGAGCCGAAGCGACCCTGAAAGTCAGCGGCGGTGACATCCACGCCGATGCCGAGGCCGAAGACATGTACGCGGCCATCGATGCGCTCGCGGACAAACTCGACCGCCTCGTCAAAAAACGCAAAGAAAAAACCACCGACCATCACGCCGAGGAGGGGCGACGGGCGCGTCATTGACGCGGGCCCCGCCCTGTTCCGCGCTTGTCCGCCCCTCTGCGACTCATCCTGGTCAGCGGGCTCTCCGGAGCGGGCAAGAGCGTCGTGCTGAACGCGCTCGAAGATCTCGGGTATCGCTGCGTCGATAATCTCCCCGCCTCGATGCTCGAGTCCTTCGTGTCCCACATCTTCCGCGAGGGCTCCTCGGCGGGGCAGACCGTGGCGGTCGGCATCGATGCACGCGATACCAGCGTCGGTCTCGAGGGCATCCCGTCGACTCTCGAACAACTTCGGCGCAGCGGTCTGCGCTGCGAGCTGCTGGTCGTCATCGCCTCCGATGCCGAGTTGCTGCGACGCTTCGGTGAAACCAAGCGACGACACCCGTTGTCCCGCGATGGATCGAGTCTGCAAGACGCCGTGACACGCGAGCGAACGCTGCTCGATCCGGTCATCCAAGCCGCCGATCTCGTCGTCGACACCACACACATGGGCGTGCACGAACTGCGCGACGCCATCGTGCAACGGATCGATCAACGGCGGGGCATGGAACTGTCGGTCACCTTGGTGTCCTTCGGCTTCAAGCACGGGGTGCCGGGCGACTGTGACTTCGTCTTCGATGTGCGCATGCTGCCGAACCCCTACTGGACGATCGCACTGCGGCCGCTCTCGGGACGCGATGCTCCCGTGATCGCCTACCTCGACGAGCAGCCCGCCGTGGGCACCATGCTCGACGAATTGCAGCAGTTCATTTCGAGGCGCATCGAAGACCACGGCGCCGCGCGACGTCGCTACCTCACCATCGGCATCGGGTGCACGGGCGGCCAGCACCGCTCGGTGTATCTCGTCGATCGTCTGGCCGAACGATTACGCGGCAAGTCGCCGACTCTCGCCATACGCCATAGCGCACTCGCGAGTCTCGGTCTCCCGTGAGCGTGACCTCTCGCAAAGACGCGCGGCTCGCCGCGCTGCGCGAGGCGCTCGACTCGGGCACGCTGCGCCCTGCGCAGCGCATGGTGTCGGCCCTGCACCCGGCAGAGATCGCCTTGCTGCTCGAGTCGGTCCCGCCGCGTCAGCGCGAAATCGTGTGGAGCATGGTGGACCCCGAGCTCGAAGGTGATGTGCTCGTCGAACTCAACGAAAACGTCCGGCAGGAACTCATCGAAGAGATGGAGGCCGAAGAGCTCGTGGCGGCGGCCGAGGGTCTCGAACTCGACGACCTCGCGGATCTCGTAGGCGATCTGCCGGAGACCGTGACCCGACAGGTCCTGCACTCGATGGACCAGCGTGATCGCGAGCGACTGCGTACGGTGCTGTCGTGGCCCGAAGACAGCGCGGGCGGCCTCATGAACACCGACACCGTCAGCGTGCGAGCCGACGTCACGCTCGAGGTGGTGCTGCGTTATCTGCGCATGCGCGGCGAACTGCCGCCGCGCACCGACAGCCTGTTCGTCGTCGATCGTCACGATCGTTATCTCGGCACGATCTCCCTCACCCGCATCATCACCGGTGACCCCGAGGATACCGTCGGCGAAAGCCTCGACACCGAAGCCCCGCGCATCGAGCCCGAAACCGCAGCACATGAGGTCGCACAGCTCTTCCAGGACCGCGATCTCGTCTCGGCTGCGGTGGTCGGGACCGAAGGCAAGCTGCTCGGGCGCATCACCGTCGACGACGTGGTCGACGTCATCCGCGAAGAAGCCGAGCACTCGGTGCTCTCGATGGCCGGTCTCCAGGACGACGAAGATCTGTTCGCGGGCATCGTCACGTCCACGCGACGACGTCTGCTCTGGCTCGGCATCAATCTCGTGACGGCGTTCATGGCAGCCGCCGTGGTCAAAAATTTCGAGGGGACCATCGAGAAGGTGGCCGCCCTCGCCGCACTCATGCCCATCGTGGCCTCCATGGGTGGCATCGCCGGGACCCAAACCGTGACGCTCATCATCCGCGGCTTGGCGCTCGGCCAGGTTCAGTGGTCCAACGCGCGCTGGTTGCTATTCAAGGAAGTCGCAGTCGGTGGGCTCAATGGCTTGTTGTGGGCCATCGTCGTCGGCGCCGTCACCATCTTCTGGTTCGACACCTGGCAGATCGCCATCATCATCGCAGCCGCCATGCTCATCAATCTGCTGGCCGCTGCGGCCGTGGGTGTGCTGGTGCCGCTCGCGTTGCGTCGATTCGATATCGACCCGGCGCTCTCTGCAGGCGTCATCCTCACCACGTTCACCGACTGCATCGGCTTCGCGACGCTGCTCGGACTCGGGGCGATTTTCCTGGTCTGATTTATCCCGCGGCGACCAGGCGCCCGGTCTGATAATCGCGGATCGCCTGATCGATTTCCTCGCGGGTGTTCATCACGAAGGGGCCGTACTGCACGATCGGCTCGCCGAGCGGCGCCGCAGCGAGCAACAAGAATCGCGCTCCGGCATCCCCCGCTTCGACGACGAGGGATTCCCCCTCGCCGAGCACCCCGCCATGCCGTTTCGGCAGAGCGGCGAAACCTCCGCCCGGCACGACAATCGAGAGCTCGCCCTCGAACACATACAGATATGCACTGTGCGCAGCCGGCAGGGTCTCGGAAAACTTCGCGCCGGCCGCGAGCGTCACATCAAAGAAAATCGGCTGGGTCGTGACGCCCGTCACCGGGCCGCTGATTCTTTCGCCTCTGCGCTCGAGTGAACCGGCGATGAGTTTGATCGTGGCGCCGTCGGACGATACCGTCGGGATGCGCTCCGCCTCGATGTCCTCGTAGGTCGCCGCACACATCTTTTCGCGTGCGGGCAGGTTGATCCACAGCTGGAAGCCCCGCATGAGGCCGTGCTCCTGCTGCGGCATCTCGGAGTGGATGATGCCGCGACCGGCCGTCATCCACTGCACCCCGCCAGTCTTGAGATGCCCACGATTCCCCAGATGATCTTCATGCAGCATGTGACCTTCGAGCATGTAGGTCACGGTCTGGAAGCCGCGATGCGGATGCGGTGGAAAACCGGCGATGTACTCCTCGGGCCGCTCGCTCCCGAATTCGTCGAGCATCAAGAACGGATCGAGTCGCGCGAACGGCGACTGACCGAGACTGCGGTACAGCGTCACCCCCGCTCCGTCGGAGGTGCGCTGTGCCGCGATGACGCGTTGCAGGACCCTCTGCACCTTCGTGTCGATTCAACGAGCCCTTACTTTACCGGCGCGGGTTTCTGGCGCAGGGCGTAGTGCTCGAGGCTCGAGAGGCTGCGATCTTCCGTCCACTCGGTCGGCGCATCGAAATACTTGGCGTAGTTCTTCTGCGCGTAGTCGAGCACAGGACGCGAGAGCACCTCGTCGAGATTCTTCGTCGTGCCCATGAAGCATGCGTACTGACAGAAGCCCGGACGCTGACCCATGAGCATCCACGGCAACCAAGGCGTGACGCGGTTCCAGGTGCCCGTGTAATCGAGCGTGGTCAGCTTCGGATTTTGCAGATCTTCCACTTTGACGTGATGCGCAAACATCTCGGAGACCTGCACGATGGGGCCCGAAGACTCACGCGGCCATTTGTCGGGCTGCAGCGCGTTGGGGTACGCGAGATGGATATGGATCTCCATGTCCGCCCAACCACCATGTTGGTACCACGGCATGATGAACGGCACGCGCGGCGGCGGCGGTCCCTGGTTGAGGCCACCGAACTTCGGCGGTGCCGGGAAGAACTCTTCGATGAGGTAGTTGAACGGGTCGTTGTCGACGTGAACGGCTTTGACGACCTCGTTGGTGATCGGGTTCTTCCACTCGTCGAGCACTTCGCCGCTGCGCAAATCGGTGTACACGATGATCTCTCGGCACAACCGCCGGATCGAACCATCCGGCCCCGGCAAGAGGCGGATCACGCCGAAACCCGAGGTGCCCATGAGATCGACGATCTTCTTGTGGGGCTCGACGCCCATCAGATATCCCTTGAACCAAAAATACTTCGGCTTGCCGAAGTCGAGATCGCCCTGGATGCGCGCGTAGGCGAGCTGGTTACCCTTGCCGGTCGACAGATCGAGATACGGCCCCTTCAGACCCGGACCCATGCCGTAGCGCGAGGTGGTGAGAGCCGAGGCCATCGCCATCGGTCCGCCGAGCGTCATCGACGCAATACCCGACGCGCCGATCGCGAGTGCACCGCCGACGCCACCGGCCGTGGTGAGGAAATCCCGACGTTCGGGACGAAGCAGATCATTTTCTTTGGACATGCAAATAACCCCCGATGAAATTCCGGATTCTTATCGTGTCACGACGACTCAGGCGCCCGGCGCCTGCAGCCTCTTGAGTTCGTTGAGTACGAGCTGGGAATGGCCTTTCGCGTCGACTTTTTCCCAGTGGCGGGCGATGCGACCCTGCGGATCGATGATGAAAGTGTCGCGGCGGGAAAATTCCATGAGACCCATCATGCTGGTGAGGACGCCGTATTGCTTGGTGACGGCCTTGGTCGGATCGGCGAGCACCTGGAACGGCAAGCTGTGTTCCTTCGCGAACGCTTTCTTCGACTCGACGTCGTCCACGCTCACCCCGAGGATCACCGTGTTGGCGCGGCGGAACGCAAAGATCTCATCGCGGAACTCGCAAGCCTGCGTGGTACACCCCGGGGTGTTGTCCTTGGGGTAGAAATAGAGCACCACCCACTTGCCACGATGTTCGTTGAGCGTCACCCACTTGCCCGTCTGGTCTTGCAGTCGGAAATCAGGGGCGGGTTGGCCGGCTTTGGGCGAGTCGGCGAAGGCCACGGGCGCCGGCGCGATGCCAAGGGTCATCGCCGCAAGGGCGAGCACGGTGAAGAATCGTCTGCGTGGCGTCATAAGTCTGAGCTCCCGGGTCGAAAAAGCCTCTGGGTATCTTCCAGACTGCGCCGCTGCGGCACAATAGGGCCCGTGACAGAGCGTACCGATGACCACGCCGTGACCAAGGCCCCGACTCGATCGGGCTGCCGGGCGCTCGTCCTCTCGGGCGGCGGGGCTCGTGCGGCTTACCAGGTCGGGGTCCTCAAGGCCTTGGCCGAGATCTGGCCTGAGGAGTCTTCTCCCTATGACGTGATCGTCGGCACCTCTGCGGGCGCCGTGTGTTCCGCAGTGCTCGCCACTCACGCCGCAGACTGGCGCGAGGGTATCCGGCGCCTCGAACACGTCTGGGCGAACTTCACGGTCGAACAGGTCTTTCGGGCCGATCTCGGCGCGATGGTCGGGGCGGGTCTGCGCTGGATGAGTTCGGCGCTCACCGGCGGGCGTCTCGGCACCGCACCGCCCGCCCTCTTCGACAACTCGCCGCTGCGCAACTTGCTTCGAGAACGGGTGGACTGGACGGCGATCCGCCAACACATCGCCCAAGGCCAGCTGCGCGCACTCGCCTTGACGGCCACGACTTACGCGGGAGGCCATCATCGCGTTTTCTTTGAAGCGGCACCGCATGTCACAGAGTGGGCCGGCGTTCGACGCGCGGGTACGCGTTCGACGCTCGATCTCGATCATCTGATGGCGAGCGCCGCGATCCCCTTCCTCTTTCCTCCGGTGCGGATCGGCGAGGTGTTCTACGGCGACGGTGCCATGCGCCAGCTTGCGCCGCTCTCACCGGCCATCCACCTCGGTGCCGATCGACTGCTCGTGATCGGCGTGCGTGCGCAGAATGCCGCAGGTCTCGGCGGCACGATCGGCGTGCACCACACCCCGTCGTCGGGGGAAATTTTCGGTTTCCTGCTCGATACGCTGTTCAGCGATCAGGTCGATGCCGATCTCGATCAGCTCGAGCGAACCAATCGAATGGTGCGTGAGGCCGATTCATCCCTCGATGGACTAAGAGAGATCAGCGCGCTGCGCCTCGTACCGGGCGCCGACCCGCGAGCGAGTGCCGCTCGGCACCTTGCGACACTTCCGAAAGCCCTGCGCACTTTGCTGTCGGTCATCGGTGCGAGCGGAGAGTCCGGCAGCCTGCTCGCAAGTTATTTGATGTTCGAGGCGCCCTACACCCGGGAACTCATCGCCCAAGGCTACGCGGACGGCATCACTCAACGCCGGGCGATCATCGACTTCCTGCGTTGACGAGCTTGCGACTCAAGGTGGCCATCGCCCGATCGAGTCCGCCGAGCGTCAAAGGAAACATTCGGCCGCCGACGAGCTCCTGAGTCAGTCGGATCGAAGGCGTCCAGTCCCAACGCTCTTCGGGCTCGGGGTTGAGCCAAACAAGACGCGGAAAGTGCGCCGTCATGCGCTGCATCCACACGCTGCCCGCTTCATCGTTGAAATGCTCGACGCTGCCGCCCGGCTGCACGATTTCGTAGGGACTCATCGCCGCATCGCCGACGAAAATCACCCGATAATCGCTATTGAATGTCCGCAGCAGCTCGAGCGTCTTGATGCGCTCGGCCTGTCGCCTTCGATTGTCCTTCCACACCGTCTCGTAGATGAAGTTGTGGAAATAGAAATGTTCGAGTTGCCGGAATTCCGATCGCGCGGCAGAGAAGAGTTCCTCGCAGATTCGCACGTGGTCTTCCATGGAGCCGCCGACATCGAGCAGCAACAACACTTTGACGGCATTGCGACGCTCGGGGCGGAGCTTGAGATCGAGCCAACCGGCGTTGCGCGCCGTCGCTTCGATCGTGCCGTCGAGATCGAGTTCGTCGGCGGCACCCTGACGCGCAAACTTACGCAAGCGACGCAGCGCCATCTTGAGGTTACGCGTGCCGAGCTCGCGACGATCATCGAAGTTGCGGTATTCCCGCGACTCCCAAACTTTGACGGCTCGACGCTGTCGCGCACCCGAATCGCCGATCCGGATGCCCTCGGGGTTGTAGCCGCCGGAACCGAACGGCGACGTACCGCCGGTACCGATCCATTTGTTGCCGCCCTCGTGCCTCGCCTTTTGTTCGGCGAGACGCTGTTTGAGCGTCTCGAGCAACTTGTCCCAACTACCGAGCGCTTCGACCTTGGCTCGTTCCTCGTCCGAGAATAGTCGCTGCGCCATGGCTTGCAGCCATTCCGCCGGGACCTCGGCGAGCAGCCGTTCGAAGATTCGTTCGGCGCCGGCGAAGTGCTCGGCAAATACGCGATCGAATCGGTCGAAGTGACGCTCGTCCTTGACGAGAGAAAGACGGGCGAGCCAATAAAACTCTTCGGCCGAACACGATGCCACGCGAGCCTCGAGCGCCTGCAGGAGAGACAAAAACTCCGTGATCGAGGCCGGTATGCCGGCAGCGCGCACTTCGAGGAAGAATCGAACGAGCACGCGGGACTTCCGCTCAGCGCACGCGTCGGTTCAGGAACACCAACTGCTCGAACAAGTGCACGTCCTGCTCGTTCTTGAGCAATGCGCCGTAAAGCGGCGGGATCGCCTTCTTCGGATCGTCGCTGCGCAGCGCCTCGGGCGGGATGTCCTCGGCGAGCAGCAATTTGATCCAATCGAGCAGCTCCGAGGTGGACGGCTTTTTCTTCAGACCCGGAGTTTCGCGCACGCGATAGAACGCACCGAGTGCCTCGGCGAGCAACTCTCGCTTCAGGCTCGGATAGTGCACGCCGACGATGCGAGTCATCGTCTCCTCATCGGGGAAGCGGATGTAGTGGAAGAAACAGCGCCGCAAAAAGGCGTCGGGCAGTTCTTTCTCGTTGTTGCTCGTGATGATGATGATCGGCCGGTGC
>JBIJCL010000274.1:0-3089 GCA_044344725.1 Steroidobacteraceae bacterium
GCCGCGGCTTCGCGAGAAAGTGCCCGACGTGTTGCTCGTGATCGCAGGCGAGGGGCCGGCCGAGGCGCATCTGCGCAAGAGCGTCGAGGAGGCAGATCTTTCGGCGAACGTCCATTTCGTGGGGTATTTGCACCGTACGACGACGCTGCTCGATTGTTATCGCGCAGCCGATGCGTTCGTGTTTGCTTCGCGCACGGAGACTCAAGGTCTCGTGCTCCTCGAGGCCTTGGCTCAGGGTACGCCGGTGGTCTCGACGGCGGTGATGGGCACGGCCGATGTGCTTCGCGGTGTGAAGGGCGCGGTGGTGGTGCCGGAAGAGGTCGACGCCTTCGCCGAGGGCGTGGCGAGAGTGCTGCGCGATCCTGAGCTGCGTGCGGACTTGTCGAGCCATGCCCGCGAGGATGCGGCGCGCTGGGCCTCGAAGGCGATGGCCGAGCGCATGCTCAAAATTTTCGAACGTGTCGTCGAGTCGGATGAACCGCTGTCGGAGGTCGTGACGTCATGACGATGTTCGTGCGGGTCGATCACGCCGAGCGGCGGATCTGCGAAATCGCCACCGCCGCCTGTCGTCGACGGACGGTACGGGCGCTCTTTCGGACAGTGAGTCGCCTCGGAGACGGGGTGATCTGGTACGTGCTGATGGCGGTGATGCCGCTCATCATGGGCCTCGATCGACTCGGAGAGGGGCTGCGCGTGTCGGCGCAAATGCTCGCGGCCGGCGCATTCGGGCTGCTGCTCTACAAATTGCTCAAGAAAAAGCTGGTGCGCGAGCGGCCGTACATCGGTCTCATCGGCATCGAGTGCGCCATGCCGCCGCTCGATCGATACAGTTTCCCCTCCGGACACACGCTGCATGCCGTGCTCTTCACGGCGATCGCGATCCATCACGTGCCGGCGCTCGCGGTGGGGCTGGTGCCGTTCGCCTTGCTGGTGGCCGCCTCACGCGTGGTACTCGGCCTGCACTATCCGACGGACGTGCTCGCCGGGGCGATGCTCGGCGCGCTCATCGCGGCGGCGAGCCAAGTCGTCTTTTTTTGATCAGGTGAGCAGCCGGCCGAGAATGCTGGCGTACATCTTGTGAAGCAGGTCGATTTCTTCGACGCGTATGCCTTCGTTGACCTTGTGGATCGTGGTGTTGGTCACACCGAGCTCGATGACCTGAGCGCCCATCGGCGCAATGAATCGACCATCCGAGGTGCCGCCGCCCGTGGAGAGCTTGGGCGCCTTACCGGTCAAGGCTTTGACCGACTCGACCGCGGCGGCCGAGAGCGCACCCGGTGCGGTGTAGAACGGCTCACCGGAGACGTACCACTCGAGCGTGTAGCGCACGCCGTGCTTGGCGAGGATGTCTTCGACGATTTTTTTAAGCGCCTCGACCGTTTGCACCGGCGAGTACCGCAAGTTGAAGCGGGCCTTGAGTTCGCCGGGGATGACGTTGGGCGCACCCGTTCCGGCGTTCAAATTCGAGATCTGAAACGTCGTCGGCTGGAAGAACTCGTTTCCGGCGTCCCACGTGCGCGAGGTGAGTTCGGCGAGGGCGGGTGCGAGCGTGTGCACGGGGTTCTCGGCCTGGTGGGGGTAAGCCACATGGCCCTGCACGCCGTGCACGGTGAGACGACCCGAGAGCGAACCGCGACGGCCGATCTTTATGGTGTCGCCGACGGCCTGTTCGCTCGAGGGCTCACCGACGATGCAGTAGTCGATCCGCTCGCCCCGAGCGTTCAAAGTTTCGACGACACGCTTGGTGCCATCGACCGAGGGACCTTCTTCGTCGCTCGTGATCAAAAAGGCGAGGGTGCCGCGGTGGGTCGGGTGCGCGCGCACGAATTCTTCGGTCGCCGTAACCATGGCCGCGAGTCCGCTCTTCATGTCCGCGGCTCCACGGCCGTAAAGCACGCCGTCACGGATCGTCGGCACGAAGGGATTGCTGCGCCATTCTTCGAGCGGCCCGGTCGGGACGACATCGGTGTGGCCAGCGAAACAGATGACGGGCGAGGGATCGGCCCCGTCGGTGCGGCCATCGCCCCGTCGCTTAGCCCAAAGATTGTCCACGTTGCCGTAGCGCAGGTTCTCGACGGTGAAACCCAAAGCCTGCAGGCGTTGCCCCATGACGTCTTGGCATCCGGCATCCGTCGGGGTGACGGAGTTGCGGGCCATGAGGTCTCGGGTGAGTTCGAGGGTCGCGGACATGGGCGACCTTATAGAGGCGAGAAACCGGGGATGCAAGCGAGCGCACCGACCCGGAGGCACCCTCGGCGTATGAAATATTTCTGAAACATGACTGTCATATTGTCCTCACCATGCTCCACGGAGGTTGCAAAGAGATGAAAAAGACCCTGATTTTGGCCGCTGCGGCCACGCTTACCGCCAGTTTGGCCCCCATCGCCCCGGCGCAGGCCGCCCGCGACTTCATCAACGTCGTCGGCTCCTCGACGGTCTACCCCTTCACCACCACCGTCGCCGAACAGTTCGGTCGTCAGGGCCGATTCAAGACCCCGAAGGTCGAGAGCACGGGCACGGGCGGTGGCATCAAGCTCTTTTGTAATGGCGTCGGCCCCCAGCATCCGGATGTGGTCAACGCCTCGCGTCGCATGAACGCGTCGGAGTTCGACAGCTGCAAGAAGAACGGCGTCACCGGCATCGTCGAAGTGCGGGTCGGTTACGACGGCCTCACGATCTCCGAAAACAAGCGCGGCCCGAAACTCGACCTCACGCGCAAGCAGGTCTATCTCGCACTCGCCAAGCAGGTGCCGGATCCGGCGAATCCGACGGTGCTGATCGCGAACCCGTACAAGCGTTGGAACGAGATTGACAAGTCGTTGCCGAACATCAAGATCGAAGTGCTCGGTCCGCCGCCGACCTCGGGCACGCGCGACTCCTTCCACGAGCTCTACATGGAAACGGGTTGCCGGACGTATCCGTGGATCAACACGCTTCGCTCGCAGGACGAGAAGCGCTTCAAGCGCATATGCCATACGGTGCGTGAAGACGGTGCTTTCATCGAAGCGGGCGAGAACGACAATCTGATCGTCCAGAAGCTCGAAGCCAACTCGAACGCCGTCGGCATCTTCGGCTTCAGCTTCCTCGAA
>JBIJCL010000029.1:0-11626 GCA_044344725.1 Steroidobacteraceae bacterium
CTTGATCGATGAGCTCGAGAATCTCCGGCGTATTCCGCCCTGGTACCGAAGGCGCTACCGCCGGAGCCATGGCTCCCGCATTGCCCGAGTTCGAACTGCTGCCAGCACTGCCGCCCGTGCTGCCGCCCGGGCCTGCCACACCCGCTGTCGCGCTCGAAACCGGTGACCGCGCTCTTCCGGCGATGAGGTCGTCGATTTGGGCCTCGAGCTCGAGCGGAATAGCCGCCTTCCATTCTTTGCCGTAGGGGACGAGCGTCACCAACTCGACGACTTCGATACGGCCTCGATCCGGAGGCTGTCGTCCTTTCACGACCACATGGACGAACTTGCCGTCGCGCACTGCAATGAGGCCATCGAGTTTGTCGTAGGCCCGTGTTTTGAGCGTCAACCGCCGACCGATGTTGCGAAAAAGGTTGACGCTCGTCTGACGTTCGATGTCGCCGAGCGGCATCGCATCGCCGAAGAGCCGCGTGCGCAGGGTCGACTCTCCGCGAGCCGCCTCGTCGCGCAAGCGCTGCACGATCATGATGCGAAGACGATCGAGCTCCGAGGGATGCACGGCAAACGCGACGGCCTGCATATCTCCTGAGGCCATCGCGGCGAGCAGCTCGGACGCCGCACGCTCTTGAGATCCGCTGACACTCTCGGCCGATGCGGGCGTGGCGAGAGCGAACAACAAAACGATCGCCCACATGGCGTTGATCAAGAAAGATTTCATCGCAGTGACTCTCACGGCTCCCGGCTGGTATTCACTGGGGTCGCTCGATCATGTCGGCGGCCAAGGAGCCAGCCGTTGACAGCCCATCCCGTCGCGAGAGCGGCGCCGACAAGCGCAGCGCCCGCCGGCGACGCTCCGACGGCATCGATCGCTGTCTTGGCTTGCGCACCGACGTAGTCGGCCGCGCGGTAAACCGGGACGTCGATGAAGCTCTTCGCCTTGTACTTCGACTCTTTATCCATGGCGCCCCAAAGCATCTCTCGCCCCGGTCGGACGAAGGCGTACTCACCCCAACGACGCAAGATGAGCAATGCCGCAACCATGCCGAACACGTTGAACATCGTCAGTAAGATGAAACCGAAGATCATCAGCACGGGAACGAAAGTGAGCAACGTTCCGACACCGAGCCTCGAGGCGATGCGGCCGGTGAGAAAGACCTGCGAAAGAATGGTCAAAGCCTGAACGATGAAATCGATGTTGGCGAACACTTCGGTACGGCGCGTGGTGTCCGAAAACGTTTCGCTCACGATACGGAGTTGTTCGAAATAGACGAAGGTGTTCACGGCAGACAGGAACACGACGAATAGAGCGATTCCGAGCAGGTAGGGCGAGCGCAACACGATGAAGATGCCGGCGAAAGGATTACCGCCGAGGCCCTCGTCGTCGCGCAATCCTCCGGTCGTGATTGGAGCCCCCGAGGGCGGCTGCCGATTCCAGATCTTGATGAGGATCCGCTGGCAAAAAATGGCCCCAAGAAAGCCTGCTGTCCCGAGGTAGAGCACACCGGAATTGCCAATGGTGTCGACGGTCAATCGGGCGGTCAGCGGCCCCACCAATGCACCGAGCGTGCCCCCGGCCGCGATGAAGCCGAAGAGTCGCTTCGACTGCTCGCTATCGAACATCTCGAGAAGGAAACTCCAGAACACCGAGACCAGCATCAGGTTGATGACGCTTACCCACACATAGAAGAACGTGCCAACCCGCAGATTGCTTTCGTCGACCTGGATGGATGATCCGATGCCAGCGAGAATGACTGCGACCGAGCCATAGAGCAGCGGGAGAAGAAGGCTACGACGCATCCGCGCAACGAGCCAACCCCAAAGCGGGACGATCGCAATCGAGAACAGCGCCGTATAGAGCCAGAGGTCTGCCACACGCTCGCGACCGAGGAGCGTCGCTACCGTCTCGCGCACGGGCCTGACGGCGAAGTAGCTCCCGAGCACGAAGAAAAAGAGGCAGAACGCGGCAACCACTGCAGCGGTTTCACGAGGTTCTACTCGCACGAGACGCCCAAGGTAGCGTTGCATCATCATCTGGTCCCCGATGTCATGGTCATGGTGGCGAGATCGAGTCGTGCCCCCGTTCTCGGCACGATAGCATTGCCGCCCAGTTTGACTATTTCATGTTGCAGGGCGTGGGCGGATTCCGCCTCACCATGAACCAGACAGACCAAGGGTCGGCCAACGAAGGACTCGTACCACCTTAGGAGATCGCCTTGATCTCCATGAGCCGATAGCCCGCCGACCGTATGCACTTTTGCTTTCAAGCGGAGTGTTTGTCCATGGATTCGGACCTCAGGGGCCCGATCGACCAATCGACGGCCGAGTGTCCCGGGCGCCTGGAAACCCGTGATCATGACGTGACACTCGGGGCGCTCGAGGTTCTGCAGGAAATGATGGAGGATGCGCCCGCCATTGCACATGCCGCTTCCGGCGATGATGAACGCCCGAGCTCGGATCGAATTGATCTCGCGCGACTGCTGCGGTGTTTTGCATAGACAAAGATTGGGGAGTTCCGGCATCGATTCGAAACTCGCCCGGATTCGTCGCGCCTCGTCGTCGAATCGCTCGGCGTGCGCCCAATAGACCTTGCTCGCTTCGATGGCCATGGGGCTGTCGAGAAAAATTTTCCAGCGGTCGAGCCCCCACTCACGGAAGTGACGCCCGAGCAAGTAGAGAATCTCCTGGCTACGCCCCACCGCAAAGGCGGGCACGATCACATTTCCGTTGTCCCGATCGGCTTCACCGATGATCTCGCCGATTTCTTTGATGGTATCCTCTCGGCGACGATGGAGACGATCGCCATAAGTGCTTTCCATCAGAACGAGATCCGCGGATTCGAATCGATGGGGGTCGAGCAGTATGGGTGAGTCGTACTGACCGAGATCACCGCTGAATACGATGCGCCTCGTCACGCCGTTTTCGGTGCATACGACGTCGAGACTGCTGGAGCCGAGGATATGGCCGGCATCACGAATGCGCAAAGAAATACCGGGAAACGGCGCGTAGTCCGCGTCGTAACGCAGGGCACGGACGAGCTTCAGCGTGCGCTCAACATCGTCAAGATCGAAAAGCGGTTCGAGAATCGGCTCATCGTCATCGGCTCTTCGGGCGCGTCTCTCGGCTTCTCGAGCAGCGAGATCGGCGGTATCGCGAAGCAGTAAGGGGAGTAAATCGCGACAGGCGGCGTTGGTGTAGATCACGCCACGGAACCCTCGCTTGACCAGCAGGGGAAGTCGCCCGCAGTGGTCGATGTGGGCATGGGTGAGCAACACCGCATCGATGTGTGCGGGATCGAACGGAAAGGCTTGACGGTTGCGTTGGTTGGCATCGCGTCCACCCTGAACGAGCCCGCAATCGACGAGCAGTGTGCGTCCACCGACCCTGAGAATATGGCAGGAGCCCGTGACTTCACCTGCCGCGCCGAAGAATTCGATCTCCACGCCTCATCTCCCGAAACTTCAAATTGGGTATAGTCTGATCGTCCGCCAAATGCTACCCGGAGAAGTTGCGTGATCACCCTCAAAGTGAATGGTGAAGACCGCGAGGTCGATGTCGAGCCCGAGGTGCCCCTGCTGTGGGTCATCCGGGACGCACTCAAACTGACGGGTACCAAATACGGGTGCGGAATCGCACAGTGCGGCGCCTGCACCGTCCACCTCGACGGCCAACCTATTCGCTCGTGCGTGACGCCCGTGTCGGCGGTCGGCACTGCCGAGGTCCGAACCATCGAGAGTCTGTCGGGCGCTGCGGGAACCCACCCGGTTCAAAAGGCCTGGCTCGAACTCGACGTCGTGCAATGCGGCTACTGCCAGTCTGGTCAGATCATGGCGGCGACCGCTCTCCTCGAGACGACGCCTGATCCGACGGACGCCGACATCGATGCGGCGATGAACGGTAATCTTTGCCGCTGCGGAACCTACCCGCGCATCCGCGCCGCCGTGAAGCGCGCGGCCGAAATCAAACGCAGTGCAAGCTGAGCGCAGCGGCATCCACGCCGAGGGCTCGTCGGTTCATTTCGCAGGGGTGATGGCTGGCTCGCCCGCTGCACCCGTGGTCAGGTAGTCGAGAGCGAGTTGCCCGAACACACGGCTTGCGATCGGTATCGCCGTTTCATCCACGTAAAAGAGTGGCGAATGATTCGATGCCGCCGTGAGCATGTTCTGGTCGCGGGGCGTCACGCCCACGAAGAAAAAGAAACTCGGTACTTTTTCGGCGAAGAACGCGAAATCCTCGGCACCAGTGACGAGCGGAACCGCGCGTACGTTGGCCGCCCCTGCCGAACGCCTGAGTGAGGGCAATACTCGCTCTGTCAGGGCGGGGTCGTTGCGCACCACGGGATTACTGCCGGGTTGTATTTCGAACGTGGCCGTAGCGCCGCTTGCTTCGGCGATATTCGTCACCATCCGGTCGATATTTTTGATGACCGTCGCCCGCTGCTGCGGATCGAAAGTACGGATCGTGCCCAGCATCTCCACCTGGTCCGGCACGATATTGAACCGGATACCGCCCTTGATCGCGCCGACGGTCACCACGGCAGGATTGAGCGTAATGTCGGTCTGACGACTCACCACCGTCTGCAAGGCGCTGACGATCTGGGAAGACACCACGATGGGATCGATTCCACTCCAGGGGCGCGCGCCGTGGGTCTGTTTTCCTTTGACGAGGATTCGATACGTGTCGGAGCCCGCCATCAGCGGTCCGCCCCGATAGCCGATCATCCCGGTAGGCATGTTCGCGAAGACGTGCAAGCCGAACACCGCCTCGGGACGATGGCGCTGGAGCAAGCCCTCTTGGATCATGAGCGAAGCGCCACCGTCCTCGCCCTCCGGAGCGCCCTCTTCGGCGGGTTGGAATACGAAAACCACCGTGCCCGGAAGATCGGTCTTCATTCCGACGAACGCTTCGGCAAGTCCCATCAGCACCGAGGTATGCACGTCATGCCCACAGGCATGCATGACGCCGACGGTTTCGTTTCGATATGTCGTCGTCGCACGCGAACGAAACGGAACGTCCGTCTGTTCGGTGACCGGTAAGGCGTCCATGTCTGCGCGCAGTGCGATGGTGGGCCCCGGCTTGCCGCCTTTCAGCACTCCGACGACTCCGGTCTTCGCGATGCCGGTCTGTACCTCGAGACCGAGACGCTTCAAATGCTCCGCCACGATCTTTGAGGTGCGGAACTCGCGATTCGACAACTCGGGGTTCTGATGAAGATCGCGGCGCCAGTCGATGACGCGAGGCTCGAGTGCCGTGATTGCGGTGTCGAGTCTTGCGCCGAGATCCTGGGCGCTTGCGAAAGTACCGCAGCACAGCAGGGCGACGAGCATCATGTTGAAATATTTGAGTCGTAGCACGTTGAGTCGTAGCACGATCAACCTCCCGAGAGACGGACGAGTTCGAAAACCGAAAGCTTTCCGGCACGTTCACCGACGGCGACGAAGCGCCCGTCCGGCGACCAGCGAACGCAAGTGGGCTCGGCATCGGTCAGTTGCGCATCGAGTGCCACCGGAGATTTTCCAGGCAGCCATAACGACACTCGCCAATCACGTCCGCCGGTCACGAGATGGTTGCCGTTCGGCTGAAACGCGACGCACTCGATACGATCGGTATGTCCGCGCAGCTGCAAGGGACGTGAGCCTTCCGGACCCTTGCCGCTGAAATCCCATACGACCACCTGATCGTCCGCGGCCGTCGCGAGATAACGAGAGTCGCCACTCCACGATACCTGCTCGACTTTGGAGGGGTAGCCTCGCATCTGCGAATCACGGCCAGTCGACAAGTGCCAGAAATGGACGGAGCCATCCTGCGTTCCCGTCGCGAGATATCGGCCATTGGGACTGAAGGCGACCGCAAGACACGGCGCAGCCCATTTGTAGTGACGCATCTGGAATCTCGGTGGTTCGATGCGATGCACCATGAGACCGCCGTTGATCGCAGCGCCAAGATCACGGCCGGGCTTGTCCCAACCCAGAGCAACGACGGTCGATGACAGCGGCGCGAATGCGTGCTCCTTCTCGAGCGAGGGCGACCAGAGCGTGATCTGCTTGCCGGCGGCCGTCGCCAAACGTTTTCCGTCCGATGTCCACGCCATAGCAGTGGTCCAGGCGATCGCCGGACGCTGTTCAGAAACGAGCTCGCCATCGGCATCGTGCAAGGCGATACGCGAGTCTTGGCCGCTGGTGACGAACGCTTCGCCGCGCGGCTGCCAAGCTACGGCGATCACGCCCATGCCGTGTTCACCTACCGCTCGAGCCGTGATTGAAGATCCATCTTGAGCAAGTAGAAATACCTTGCCCTCACCACCCGCCACGGCGAGTCGATGCGAGTCGGGCGACCACGACAGGTCGACGATGTAATCGTCGAGCGAGACGCTGCCGCGTCGTTCGAGTATGGCGGAGGGTTGCTTCACGCGATGCAGGAGTGGAATCCGGCCTCGAGTTCCTGCCGATCGAGTTTTCGCCCGATGAAGACCAGGGTGTTTTGTCGTGAAGCGCCGGGCGCCCACGGCCGCTCGAGCTGGCCGTCGAACATCATGTGTACGCCGTGAAAGACGTAACGGCGATCCTCACCCTTGAGAGACAGCACGCCTTTCATGCGAAAGATGTCGGCACCGCGACTCTGAAGCAGATAGGACAACCATTCGTTGACTTTCTTGGGATCGAGCACACGCGGATCGCTGATGCCGATCGAGGAAATTTCTTCGTCGTGATGATGCGACGCGAACGCGCGCTGCGCCGCAGGACGAACGCCGTCGATTCGCAGATTGAACTCCGCCGGAGCGTGCTCGCAAAAAATTGCGTATGCACCGGCCTCCGCCACCTCGATCTCGAAATGGCTGCCATCGTGATCGACGTCGATCCCGTACAGACCGTGGCCCGGGGCGAGACGGCCCCCACACGCCACGGAAATCGACTCTTCCGCGAAAGCGCGGACCGCGGACTCGATGGAGGCATCGAGTGCGGCGGCGGTCGCTGCGGGAACCGGCAGCATCACGAGGCCGAGACCGCCGGCATGCGCATGGTCGTGGTCGTGCCCATGGTCGTGGCCGTGGTCATGTTCGTGGTCATGTCCATGGTCGTGGTGGTGACCATGATCGTGATCGTGATCGTGATGATCATGATGAGCGTGGGCTTCCGTACCCGTGCGCAATGTGAATCGCCCGGCAGGAAGCTCGTAGACCCCACCCCACTCGAACGGATACTCGGGCTCGAGGAAACTTCCATCGACGGCGAGCGCCCGTTGCAAATCGAAGGCACCAACGTCCAGCACGCGATCGATGGGGACATTCGCGTTTTGCGTACGAAAAATCTTTGCCGTGCCGTTCATGGCCCGGATGCGACGCTCGATGCGTTCAAGCTCCGCTTCGGTTACGAGATCAGTCTTGTTGAGCAGGATCACGTCCGCGAAGGCCACTTGTTCGCCGGGCTCTTTCATCTCGTCGAGATGTTTTTCGATGTGGCGTGCATCGATCACCGTGACGATGGCATCGAGCAGGAACTGCTGCTTGAACTCATCGTCGAGAAAAAAGGTCTGAGCCACGGGGCCCGGGTCGGCCATGCCCGTCGTTTCGACGATGATGTAGTCGAACTTGTCGCGGCGCTTGAGAAGCTGCCCGAGGATACGCAAGAGGTCGCCGCGTACCGTGCAGCAGATGCAGCCATTGTTGGTCTCGAAGATTTCTTCTTCGGCACCGATGACAAGCTGGTGGTCGACACCCACCTCGCCGAACTCATTCTCGATCACGGCGATACGCTTGCCGTGATTCTCGGAGAGGATGCGATTGAGCAGCGTGGTCTTTCCAGACCCCAAGAATCCCGTCAGGACGGTGACGGGTACCCGATCCGTGGTCGCCATAGGGGTCACATGATAACGTAAGGCATGGCCAAACCCCGCGAACCCGTGTCGACTCACACGCACTCGCATGCTGCGGGACACGACCATGCGGCATGCATCGTCGAGGCCGTTCGGAACGCCGCGGAAGTCTGTGCCCAGCGGGGGCTAAACCTGACGCCTGTCCGAAGGCGAATTCTGGAAATCGTCTGGCGAGCGCATGAACCCATCGGCGCCTACGAGATCCTCGCCGAGCTCGCCAAAGAGCGAGACAAGGCGGCGCCACCCACGGTCTATCGCGCCCTCGAATTTTTGATCGATGCCGGACTCGTGCACCGCATCGACTCGCTCAATGCATTCATCGGCTGCGACGAGCCTGCGCGTGCCCATGTCGCACAGTTTCTGGTGTGCCGAAAATGTCATCGTGTCGTGGAGATCGATGATCCGGAGATCAATCGCTTGCTTGCGGAGAAATCACTCGCGGCAGGATTCCGGATCGAACCGACGTCGCTCGAACTCAAGGGTTTGTGCGGCGACTGCGAGGCCTCGCACACCGACTGACCGATCTCAGCGGGTGGCGACGAGCCAAATCCCCGCGATCAGCAACACGATACCCACTACCCGTCCGAGACTGACGGGGTGCTGCGGAAAGCCCAGTAATCCGAAATGGTCGACGATCACGGAGGCCAGCATCTGACCGGCAACGGTCAGGGCGAGCAACAGCAAGGCGCCGAGCCTCGGCCCCGCGAAGGTGGCGACACCGACATAAAGCGCCCCAAACAAACCCCCGAACCAGGCCCAAGCGGGTACGCCTGCGAACGCTTCGCGAGCCGGCCAGGCCTGTCGTGTCAGGAACATGAAAATGGCGATCGCCGTCGTCCCCACCAAAAAATTGGTGAGCGTGCCGTACACAGCGCCACCGAGTGCGCGGCTGACGGCCATGTTGAAGCCGATCTGGATGACGAGGCCAGCTCCGACAAGGAACGCGAGCAACATGGAGAGGCTTTGCATGACGTCAGTTGCTCTGCAGGGGCCGGTAGCGGCGCGCAATCAGCGAACGCCCAGTGGCTGTTGTCATCAACCAGAGTACGACGCGCCAGAACACTCGCTTGCCAAGCGGAACCCGACGCGGCGGAATCACAGCCTGCACCGCAGCACCGACATCTTCGTGGAATAAAGGGGCTCGATCGATCATCAAGGTGAGGATAGCGGGCGCATCATGCCTCGCGCTAGGCTTGTGCCAACGGAAGTGCACCGTGAACGTCATCCCCCAACATACGTACACCCTGGTCGAACGATTGCTCGAGGCATATTGCGCCCGAGTCTGTCCGCCCACGGCTCGCAACACCGTCCTGATCGGCTATCGCATCGCGGAAGATCATGCGGTGATCCACGAGCTCAGACGTATCTGCGGCGTTCAGGGCACCTGCTTGCCCTCGCCCGTCGCACGGTTCCGATATCGGTCGTCCACGCAGGACTGGGCCCTCGATTATTTTGAAGAACATGTCGCAGAGACCGGCACATGGCGCCGCTATACGCCGCTACGGCACAGCCGGAGCTTCCTCGAGTTGCTGCGGGAGTTCGACCTCGACCCAGCCGGTCATTTCTGGGGACGTCTCGACGGCAAGAGTCTCCGATGGTGCAGCGCCAAGGGGCGCTGCCTCGAATGCGACGTCCGCTATAAACAAGTGCTCGGACTCGCCATCCCCATCGGCCCTCCCGCCGTCGATCAGAAGTTATACCGGAGCGTCACGCCGTAAGTCGTTCGACGAGGGTGCGAGACGCTGTATCGGAAAGGAAGAAACGTTCCCGTCGAGTAGGTTCCGTTCGGCAGCGTATTGCTGAGGAACGCATCGCGAAACGCTCCGGTCGGCGCATCTTCATCCGTCAAGTTCCGACCCCACGCCTCCACCGACCAATTCTCCGACCGCAGTCCAATGGACGCGTTCACGAACGTGGCCGCAGGAACGACGGTTTGGTTCGATGCATCGGCAAACTGTCGTCCGCGATGCGACACGTCGCTTCGAACCACGATCTCGTTGCCGCTCGCGGTATTCATCGAGTATCGGAATCCCGCGTTCGCCTGCACCTTCGACGTTCGGAGGATCTGGTTGCCCGAGATATCTCCCGTCGGTGCGAAGCTCGGGAAATCACCGAACGTCTCGACTTGCGCCCGGTCGTACTCGGGATCGGCGAAAGACGCGCCGACATTAACTTCCCAGCCGCTGAGAGGCCGCGCGATCAACGCGAGTTCGACGCCCTTGATGGTGGCATCACCGGCATTCACGTTCACGCCCGTCGCCGAGACGATTTCCCGTCCGTCGATTTTCGAGATGACCTGCGGGATGACGATATCGGACCAGTCGAGTTGATAGACGTCGAACTCCACGCCCAGGCGACGATCGAGAAACTCTGCCTTCATGCCGAGCTCGAAACTCTTGAGCGTCTCGGGATCGAACGGCGCGGGCACCGTCACCTCCACTGCGGCATTGTCGACGAAACGTACCCGCGTGGGATCGAAGTCACCGGACTTCTCGGAGTGCGCGAGGCTCGCAAAGAACGTAACGCGCTCGGAGGGTTTGTATCGCAACGTGCTGCGCCAGCTGACCAAGCCCCAACTGTTCTCGCGACTGGCCCGCGTGCTCTTGTCGACGAAGGATCGCTTTTCTTCGGTGTATCGCCCCTCGACCGATGCGGTGAACTGCTCGGTGACGTCGTACTCGAGAGAGCCGAAAACCGAGGGTGCAGAGGCTTCCTCGATGATGACGGCATCGAATCCCGCGCCACCGGACGGGTCTTGGAACCATGGCAGGAACACGGCATTGCCGCCGTCGCGGACGAAATCGACGACGGTCGTCGGTCCGAAAGACGTACAGGCCAAACAGAACGAACCAAAATCGGCCGGTAGCGGGCTCGTCGCGATCGCGCCGTCTATACCGCTGCCCGAAGACGTCTCGTAATAATAGAGGCCCAAAGAATAGCGTAACGACTTGTCCCGATCGCTTGCGAAGCGAATCTCCTGACTCTTGTCGTAGGTGTTGTCGACACCGCCGACTTGCAGCAAGCCAGTCTGAAATCGCTTGAGGGGCCCTGATCGCGTACCAAACACTCCAGGACCCAGCGGAAATGGCGACACCGGCGTGGGCTGATAGGTAAACCACACGGTGTTTCCGGTATTGCGCGAGCCGTCGACGAGGTAGCCCTGCTTTACGCGGGAGTAGCCGGTGATGGCCTCAAGAGTGCCGCCCGCCAGATCCTGTGCAAACTTGAGATAAGCGCGAATGAGGTGTCGTTTCTCGCCCGTGGCATCCGGCATCGTGGTCAAGGAGTCGCGGGCGATCGACGGCAGCTCACCACAATAATTGAGCAAGCGGCTCGACCGCGGGTAGGTGGTGCCGGCGATGTTTCCGCTCAGCCCGAGGTTCTGATCGCGTACTCGTCGGTCTTCGCAGTTCATGACAAGACCGGTCGTCGCGGTGTTGTCGACATCGTCACTCGAGATGAAGAGGCCGAGCTCGGCTGCGAACTGGTCGTTGACCTCCCACAACAAAGACCCGTTGAAGGTCGAGAACTCGTACCCGCCGATGGTCGCCCTGCGACCCGGTCCGGAATACTGGTTTTCATAAGAGCCGTCCCACTCGTCGTGCAGGAAGGTCGCCCGTCCCTTCAAGTCGCCGACGATCGGTCCGCTCAACATCAAGGACGCCAGCCGCTTTCCGCGATTTCCGGCAGTGAGTGTCGCGCGGGATTTGAAGACGTCACCCGGCTTCGCCGATACGTAGTTGATCGCACCGCTGAA
>JBIJCL010000275.1:0-3076 GCA_044344725.1 Steroidobacteraceae bacterium
TGACGCGCGTGACGGGCATGTTACTCGGCGCGCGCGGTGTTCGCGCACCGCTCGGCGCATATTGCGAAGTGATGGCCGAGCAAGGCGAGGGCATCACCTGTGAAGTGGTCGGCTTCAACGGCGAGGAAGTCATGCTCATGCCGCTCGCCACGGTGCAGGGATTGCTGCCCGGTACCGGCGTGCGCGTGATCACGCACACCGCGCGCGTGGGCGTCGGCGATGCGCTGCTCGGTCGTGTGGTCGACGGTCTCGGCCAACCGCTCGATGGCGGCGAGCCGATCGAACCGTCTGTTTACGTCACGCTTCGAGGCGAACGGAAAAATCCGCTACAGCGCGCGCCGATCAACGACGTACTCGATGTCGGCATTCGTACCATCAATTCGTTTTTGACTCTCGGGCAAGGACAGCGAATCGGCTTGATCGCAGGCAGCGGCGTCGGGAAGAGCGTATTGCTCGGCATGATGACGCGTTTCACGTCTGCCGACGTCGTCGTCATCGGCATGATCGGCGAGCGAGGTCGGGAAGTACTCGACTTCGTGACCGAGACCCTCGGTGAGGAAGGGCGCAAGCGCGCGGTCGTAGTAGCCGCGCCGGGCGATTGCTCTCCGGTGATCCGTCTGCGCGCAACCCACTATACGTGTGCGATCGCCGAATACTTTCGCGACCAGGGCAAGAACGTGTTGCTGCTCATGGATTCCATGACCCGCGTGGCCCACGCCCAACGAGAAGTCGGACTCGCCGTCGGCGAGCCGCCGACCACCAAGGGGTATACCCCCTCCGTATTTTCTTTGATCAACGAACTGATCGAACGTGCGGGCAGTGTCGCAAGTGGTGGCAGCGTCACCGGGATCTACACGATTCTGGCCGAGGGCGACGATGCCAACGACCCGATCGTCGATGCTGCACGAGCCATTCTCGACGGACATGTCCTGCTGTCGCGCGACCTTGCGGCGATGGGTCAGTACCCAGCCATCGACATCAATATGTCGGTGTCGCGACTCGCAAGCCGTTTGGTCACGCGCGAGCAACGCGCCTTGGTTCGAAAGTTTCGGCGTCTCATGGCGATCTGGGAGGAGAACCGCGATCTCGTCTCCGTCGGCGCGTATCGCGCTGGCACGAATCCGGAACTTGATGAGTTCATGCAGCGCCGCAATGCCTTGCAGGCGTTCCTGCAGCAAGACGTCGATGAGCGAGTGGAATACGAAGGCGGCTTCAGGCAGTTGGCCGAGGTGCTCGCGTGAGCCTGCGTACCCGCCAGCGGGCGGCTCGCTTGGCGCGAATCACTCGGATCGGCGAGACACTCGCGGCCGTGGCCGAAGGGGCGGCTGCCGATCGTCGTCGTACGTTGTTCACGGAGCAGGATCGACTCGAGACGGTTCGTCACTACCTCGGCGATTACGGGGCGATGGTGCAGCAGCGCGAGGCGGGCACGCAAAGCGTCGGCAGCCTACGGCTGTATCGTGACTTTTCGGGCTGGTTGACCGAGCTCTCCCAAAAGCAGCAAAACGAGGTGGCGCAGGCGGAGTTCTTGCTCGAAGCCGCGCTCGAAGAGGTACGTGAAAAAAGGCGATTTGCCGATGCGCTCGATCGGGTGTCCGAGAAGGCCGGTCGCGCGGCACGTCGGGAAGCGGAGGCGGAGGAGCAGAAGACGCTCGACGACATGGTGCAGCAGGGCCGTTCGGCGTCCCTTGGCACTCAAGTTGCAATCTCCCCGGATAGCGATACCAACCGGCAATAAAACTCCGTAACCATGGCTATTCCAGATGTTCTGCTGAAAGCTGTCCGATCTTCGGCTCCGACAGGCAAAAATCCGCTCGAAGCGCTGACTGAAGCGCCTTTTTCGAGTTCGGAGGGCTCGTCCTTCTCGGCCGTCATGGCGGAAGTGAACGTCGACGCCAGAAAAGCCGACGAAAACGAGGCCGAAAAATCGGGTTCCGAGACCGGCAAGGGTTTGCCGGAATTGCCGGATCGTTCTTTGAATTCGAGGCGGTTGCGCTCGATTGCCGACACAGACCAGAACCTCGAAGAATTTGCCGTAGGGATGGGGATCGATCGCGGACTCGTCCGGCTGTTGCTGAGCGAGACGGCGCCGGTGGCGGGGGCCGTCGAAGCGAAGGCCGAGGAAGTCTCTGCAGACGTCGCCAATCCGATGATTCCGTCGATGACGCCGATGGTTCAGCCCGCGACGCCGATGGTGTTGGCGGTGAACGCTTCAGCGGCCACGACACCGGATCAGTCGGTACGGCCTGCGGTCGAAGAGGCGACGGCGATCCTGGGTACGACGCCGATGGCCGGTTCTACCGCGATGGCGGGTTCTACCTCGATTACAGATTCCGCGCCGATCGCGGATGAAGACTTGTTACTTTGGCGCTCGTCGCTACTTGCGGCGCCGATGGGCGATGACGCGGCGGTTCCCGTCGAGGGCGCGACGTCGACGGCCACGCCTGCGCTGGCTTCGACCGCGGAGCAATTGAAGGTCCGCGCCGGAGCGATCGCGATGCCGGCTCCGACAGCCGCGGGTGTCGCAGCCTCCGCTGCAGCGACTTCTGGCGCTGTGGTAACGCCCGCCGCGATAACCGACATGCTCGACACGATGTCTCCGATGGACGCGACTTCGTCGGTCGCGTTACCCGACGAGTCGGGATGGCGCTCGCGTCGTTTCAACTTCGTCAATGACGCGGCTGTCCAGTCGCCCTCAGCATCCATTGCGAGCGAAGGGATTTCGAAGACTGATGCCGGCGAGTTTGCAGACTTCATGGACGGCGGTGCTGGGTCCGGTGCTGAGCGTGGCGGCGAAATGCCGACCCGCCCTCTCGTCACTCCGGGCATGATCGTGTCGATGACAGCGGAGCCGCGTCCCGACGTGGCGCCGACTTCGACGACCGCGGCGCTGCTCGGAAACCTGTCGTCGCCGACGTCGATTTCGCTCGCGACCGCCGCTCCGCAGGGCGCCACATCTGGGGAGACCGCGATGGTCCTCCAGACACCCGATGCGAAGCTGAGTTTTGGTGAGCGTGTGCAGGCCTTCGCCGATGCGGTGGCCCAACGTGTGATCGGCCAAATCCGGGACGAGAAC
>JBIJCL010000276.1:0-3054 GCA_044344725.1 Steroidobacteraceae bacterium
CGAGTTGTCGCAGCGTCTCGATGCGCTCGAGGCCGAGGCGCGAGCCTTGCGCGGCGAACTCGACATCCTCCAGCGAGAAAACGAAGAGCGACGAAAACAGCAAGCCGATTTGGCGAGCGAGTTCGATCGTCGTATCGCGGCGATCGAGACCCGACTGGCTGCAGCGACTGCCGCGACTGCGGCGCCGATCGCGATGGCGCCTGCCACGGGCGAGTCGACCACCGACACGGGCGTGTCGGCGGGCGAGGCGTCGGGTGGCGTGTCGACGTCGTCAGCGAATCCATCGGTTCCGGCGGCCACGTTGGCGCCGGTCACCACGGCGGTGCCGGTCACCACCGAGAGTCCCGAGGTGCTCTACGGTCGGGCCTTCGATGCGCTCAAGGCGGCAAATTATCCCGAGGCGATCTCGGGCATGAGCGGATTCGTCACGCAGTTTCCGACGCATCCTCTTGCCGACAATGCCCAGTACTGGCTGGGTCAGACCTACTACGTGACGCGCGATTACGCCAAGGCGATCGACGCCTTCACCGCCGTCGGGAATCGTTCCCCCGATTCTTCGAAGGCGCCCGACGCACTGCTCAAGAAGGGGCTCTCCGAGTTGAGTCTTGGCCGCAACGACGCGGCCCGCGCCTCGTTCAATGAAGTGCTCCGTCGGTATCCGCAGAACGATGCTGCGCGCACGGCGCGAGAGCAGCTCGGCCGTTTGCGCTGAAAACACCTTGAACGCGAGTCGGCTCAAGCTCACGGAAATTTTCCGTTCGCTGCAGGGCGAGGCGGACTCCGTCGGCATACCGACGATTTTCGTCCGACTCACCGGTTGTCCCCTTCGTTGCAAATATTGCGATACCGCCTACGCCTTTCACGGCGGTCAGTGGTGGGCGCTCGCCGACATTCTCGCTCGCGTCAAAGAACTCGAGGCGACCCACGTCTGTGTGACCGGCGGAGAGCCGCTGGCGCAGCCTGCCGTATTCGAACTCATGACCGAACTCTGTGATGCGGGTTATCGAGTGTCGCTCGAGACGAGCGGAGCGATGCCGCTTGAGCGTGTCGATCCGCGTGTTGTGAAGGTGGTCGACGTCAAGACGCCGGCCTCCGGTGAAGAGGCGCGCAATCGCTACGACGAGCTCGTTCGGCTGCAGTCCAAAGATCTGATCAAGTTCGTGATCGCCGATCGAGCCGACTACGAGTGGAGTCGCTCGCAACTGCGCGAGCGCGCGCTCGCCGAGCGCTGCACGGTGCTCTTTTCGCCGAGCCATGCCGAGCTGCCCGCTCGCGATCTCGCCGACTGGATCCTCGAAGATCGTCTGCCGGTGCGCTTCCAGGTTCAGTTGCACAAATATCTTTGGGGCGACGTGCCCGGGCGATGAGCGCGACGCCTCACTCTTCGGTCGTATCGAAACCGAGGGCGGTGGTGCTGCTCTCGGGCGGACTCGACTCGGCTACGGTGCTCGCTATGGCGATCGAGCAGGGCTACGAGGCGTATGCGCTCTCGGTGCATTACGGGCAGCGGCACTCTGCGGAGCTCACGGCGGCGGCTCGTGTGTCGGCCACCCTCGGGGCTCGCGAGCATCGCGTGATGGGGGTGGATCTCGCGGGGATCGGCGGCTCGGCGCTGACCGATCCGTCCATCGACGTACCGACATCTCCCGCGGCGGGGATCCCGGTCACCTATGTCCCGGCGCGCAACACCTTGATGCTCTCGCTTGCGCTCGGCTGGGCCGAAGTCCTCGGAGCGCAGACGATTTTCATCGGCGTGAACGCCGTCGATTATTCGGGTTATCCCGATTGTCGCCCGCCGTTCATCGCGGCGTTTGCCGAAGTGGCACGTCTGGGGACCCGGGTTGGGGTCGAGGGTGCGCCCATCCGCATCGAAGCGCCCTTGGTGCAGCTTTCCAAGGCGGAGATCATTCGCGAGGGTCATCGCCTCGGCGTCGATTTTTCCTTGACCGTGTCGTGTTACCAGGCCGATTCAGAAGGGCAGGCCTGCGGACGTTGCGACAGCTGTCGATTGAGGCGCGAGGGTTTCGTGGCCGCGGGCGTGCCCGATCCCACGCGATATGTGTAGAATTCGCGCCCTCTCGACGGGACGGGTCCTTAGCTCAGCCGGTAGAGCAGCTGGCTTTTAACCAGTTGGTCGCGCGTTCGAATCGCGCAGGACCCACCATCCCCTCACAATCCGTGTGCTGCGAACCCCGGGTTCTCGAACCCCGGTTTTCCGTAACGCAGCGTCTGGCCGTCATCGAGTCTCGTCACGCGCCCGCCCGCCGCGGCCAAGACCGCATGGCCCGCTGCGATATCCCATTCCATGGTTCGACCGAGGCGAGGGTAGAGATCGGCGCCGCCCTCGGCGATCACGCAGAGTTTGAGGGACGACCCCGCCTTGACTCGCGAGGCAACCGGTCGACCCTGAAGCCAGGCATCGAGCGCCGCGCCGTCGCCATGCGAGCGGCTCTCCACCACTGACAGGCCCTCGGTCGGCACGGCTCGACAGGTAATGGGCGACCGTCGGCCCTGCTGCTCTTTGATCGCGCCGAGCGATCGGGATCCCGCGTAGAGCGCATCGAGGGCTGGCGCGAAGACGACCCCGAGCACAGGCTCTCCGGCATAAACGAGAGCGATATTCACCGTGAATTCGCCGTTGCGGCTGATGAACTCCCGGGTGCCATCAAGCGGGTCGACGAGCCAAAACGCGCCGCTCGTCGAGTCGACCGTCGGGATACGCCCTGCGGCGACCGATTCCTCGGCCACGATCGGCAGGTCGGGGGTCAGGCTCTCGAGGCCCGCCAAGATGACGGCCTCCGCACGCTCATCGGCGACGGTGACGGGAGACGTGTCGGACTTCTCGGAGACCGTGAACTCGGTGCCGTAGACCTCGGAAATGACCCGCCCCGCGTCGCGGGCGATTCGGATGACCGAATCCAAGAAGTCAGGATCGGCAGCCCGTTGGTCGATGTCCTTGATTAAATAATTAATAGACATAAAATTCACCAATTGGGACAACAGGTTATCGCATCGATGCCGAAGACTCCATCTGCGTCACTGATCGAATCGAGA